>JAKLLP010000003.1:0-9486 GCA_023150055.1 Gammaproteobacteria bacterium
TGGGCGAACCACTATGGGACGATCGGGATTTTCATTTCGCGGCTGCTGCCCGTCATCCGCCACCTGATCGGCATCCCGGCCGGCATCGTGCGCATGAACTACTGGTACTACTCGGCGGCAACACTGGTCGGCTCCGCGCTGTGGTGCGCGGTGCTCGCCTGGCTCGGCGTCACGGCCGGCCAGGACCAGGAACTGCTCGACGGCAAACTGCACCGTGTGACGCTCTGGGTCGGCGGCACGCTCGGATTCCTCGGCGTCATCTACTACCTGTTCGTCCACCGCCACATGCGCTCGCAGCGGCACTGAGGCCGACAACACGCCGCGGGCATCCCGCGGCACTGCGGATCTTCCGACGCGGCATCCCCGCAGCTGTCACAGGCCGCTGCCAATTGTCATAGAAGTATGACATTATCGCCCGGGTCTGCCGCCGAAGCGGTGGCGGCAGCGTCGTCGATGGAGGGAACCGGGTGTCCGCCATTCCACCGCCGGCGCCGGGCAACGCGCCGGTGCCGTTCGCAATCCGTTTCGGCTGGGGTCTCGGCTCGCTCGGCGTAGCGATCCTCTTCAATGCCTACTCCGCCCTGCTCCTGTTCTATCTCACCAACATCGTCGGCATGAAGCTGGAAGTGGCCGGCATGCTGATGTTCATCGCCAAGATGTACGACGTCGTGACGGACCTGCCGATGGGGATCCTGAGCGACCGCACTCGCAGCCGCTGGGGCCGGCGCCGTCCCTACCTGCTGCTCGGCGCGCTGCTCTGCGCGGCATCCTTCGCGATGATGTTCAACGTTCCGGCGACCGGCACGGACACCGCGGCCTTCGTGCTCGGCAGCCTGCTCCTGTATGCCACCGGCTACACGGTGTTCAACGTGCCCTACCTCGCCATGCCCGCGGAGATGTCGACGAGCTATCACGAGCGGACCGCGATCATGTCGTTTCGCGTCGTGTTCATCCAGATCGGCAATTTCCTTGCGGTCGGTCTCGGGCCCCGTATCGCCAATGCGTTCGGCGGCGGTCTGGACGGCTACGCCGCGGTGGGCTGGATCTTCAGCGCCGTCGTGCTCGTGTCCATGGTGGGCAGTTTCATCGGCACCGCGCGCGCACGCCGGGTGGAGAAGTCCACGGTCAAGTATCCGCTGCGGGAGCAATTCGCCTCTGCGCTGGCGAATCGGCCATTTCTGCTGCTCGCCGCCTTCAAGTTCCTGACACTCCTGTCAGGGGCGACGGTGTTTTCCTCGCTCCTGTTCTTCGTGAAGAACGTGCTGCGGCTGGACGCCGGCGTGATGACGTTCTACACGGCCGCCTACGGACTTGCCGCCCTGATCACGGTACCGCTGTTCTGGGTGAAGCTCTCGCGGCGCATCGGCAAGCACCGCGCGCTGATGTTCGCAACCCTCGGCTTCCTGGTGGTGGCGCTTTCGTGGCTGTTGGCCGAGCCGGGCGAGAGCGCGGCGCTGTTCACGCTGCGCGCGTTCCTGCTCGGCACCTTCGCGGCGGGCAAGCTGCTGCTCGGCATGACGCTGCTGCCCGACGTGACGGAGTACGACGCGTTGCGCACGGGACTGCGCCGGGAAGGCCTCTACGCAGGCTCCTACAGCTTCGTCGAAAAAAGCGCTTTCGCCCTGAGCCCGCTCGTCATGACCGTGATCCTCGGCCTTGCCGGCTACCAGGAAAGCGTCAACGACGCCTTCGTCGAGCAAAGCGAGCGCGCGCTGATGGGCATCTACCTGAACATCGCCATCGTGCCGGCAATCTGCAACCTGATCGCGGCTCTGGTCCTGACCCGCTACGACCTCACCGAGGAGCGCCTGCGCGCCCTGCGGGCGGCTGCCGCAGCCACGGCCGACGGACCCGGGCCAGCACGAAGCTGACCACGAGTGGCGGTCCGTGGGCGGGATTTCCGGAAGCTGCGCGTGCGCGCAATGCCGGGGGGATGCGGTTCAGGCCGCGGGGCCGCCCCGGCCGGCAGCGCCAGCCCAGGCGACCAGCACGATGCCGCCGAGACCGAGGAGCAGCACGGCGAAACGCGCGATGTCGCCGAGGACCGGCACGGCGCCTGCCAGCGCCAGCGCGATCAGGACGAGGAACAGCGCGCCGAGCCGCCGCCAGGGCGTGCCCGGCCCGGCATGAGCGGCTTCGAGCGCCCGATCGCCGAGATAGAGCGCCCCCACGACGTAAGCGCCGATGAGCATCGCCAGGTAGAGCAGCAACAGGATCAGCGCGAGCGGTATGCCGACGAGCGTCATCGACAGCGCGATGATCAGGGCCGGGCCGCAGGCGAGCACCCCGAACCCGAGGATGATCGCGAACCATGGGCGCTCGCGCACGACCTGCGTGACCCGCCGGGAGAACGCGACCAGCGTGAACACCAGCAGCAGGCCGACCGCCAGCAGCCCGGCCAGCCAGGCCCAGGCGAAACCCCTGCCCATGCGCTCGGCATCCTGCCGCCACGCCCGCTGCGCCGCCTCGCCCTCGCGACCGTCCTCGCGGACGACACCTTCGGCGATCTCGACATCGGGCGGCAGCACCAGCGGTTCATCGCTGCGATACACGAGCTGGCCACCGATGCGCGTACCGCCAAGGACACGCAGGCTCTGCGCATACACGTGGACGTCACCGGCGATCTCTCCGCCGAGCGTCACGTCGCGGCCGGCAATGACCAGGTAGCGACCGAGGCGGCCGTCCACTGACACGCTGCCGCCGGCGACGGCCAGCCCGCCTTCGATGCGGGATTGCGGCGCAACCCGCACCCGGGCACCGGCGATGCGCGCACTGCCCCCGACCAGCGCATCGATCATCACCTGGCCGCCGGCCACGTAGAGATCACTGCCGACCGTGGCGCGGACCGCGACGTCGCCGCCGGCGGCCACGAGATCGCCGCCGACGGCCGCATTGCTCTCGACGCTGCCCCCGGCCAGCAGCGCATCGCCCGCGACGAGTTCACGCAGCTCGACGGAACCTCCCGCCGAGAAATGGTCCTCCTCGCTGGCGGCGATCATGGTATCCGCCGCCGCTCCCGGCCCCGACAAGGCCAGCAGTACGGCAACGGCGGCGATATAGCGGTTACGATTGCACATGCGCGGCTCCCCGCACAGTGTATCGGAGTCGCGGTGCGCACCGGAGCCGGACACCTGTTCTGCCCACAGCGCCGATACCCGCAATGCCGAAGGAGGACCCGGCATGGATCTCGACCTGATACTCGAGGCGAACCTCGCTCCCGCCCAGATCACCGAGCTTGGGGTGCTGGCGGAGGGCTACGGTTTCCGGGCCATCTGGGCCCAGAATTACGCGCGCGCCCGGGATGCCTTCATGAGCATCGTGCCGATGGCCATGGCGACGAAGAAGATCAAGGTCGGCGTGGTCGTCGTCAGCCCCTACGAGATGCATCCACTGAAAATCACCAATGCGGTGCTCACGCTCAACGAGTACGCCGGGGGACGCGCCGCAGTCGTCGGGGCGATCGACGAACCTTTTCTCACCTACGACGGGCAGGTCTACAGCTCGAAGGCTTTTCTCAAGCCCTGGTACAAGGTGCGCGAGCGCCCGCAGGTGTACTTCGGCGCCAGCGGCCCGAAACTCCTGCGCATGGCCGCCGAACGGGCCGACGGCGTCATGATGAGCGATATGCCGCCTGCCATGATGGCTCCGCGCCTGGCCATGCTGCGCGAGGGCCTCGCGGCGAATGATCGTGGCGTGGAGGGTTTCCGCATCAGCAATTTCGTCGCCTGGCACGTCAAGCCCGATGCGGCTGCCTCGCGGCGCGAGGCAACGAGCGAACTGATGATCCGCGGCTGGCTGGAGACGGACTGGCTCACGCCGTTTCTCGCGCCTGGCGAGGTGCAGATCGTCCGCGACAACCTCGACGCCTTTCTCTACGCCTTCCGCACCAAGGCAGGCAAGGTCGAGGGGGTGCCGAAGGCCATCGTCGACAGGCTGGTCGATGAACTCACCCTCGCCGGCGATTTCTCGTCGATAGACAGTCATATCACGCGGTTGCGGCAGTACGCTGCTGCGGGTTTCACCGAGATCGCCTTGCGTGTGCACGAGGACCCTGCGGACGCCATTCGCCTGATCGGCGAGCGCGTGCTGCCCGCTTTGCAATAAGCGGTCATCTCGCACGGCCTCGGTGCTCAGTGCAGCCGGAGCTGACGGCCGGGAGTCTGGGCTCAAAAGTCATCAGCCAAAGGCGCGCGGGCAGCGCAGTCCCCGGCTGCGCCTGCCGTGGCCGGCCGCAGGCGATGTGTCCGGCGAGGCCGGGCAGCCATGGAATCGGGGCAGGCCGGCATGCCCTGCGGCCGCCTCGCGCCGCAGGGTGCCGGACTGCGCGCTGAGTCGACTGCCGTGCAGTGCTGACGGGCCCGGCCGGAGTCCGGACCCATTCGCCGGGAGGCCGGCCACATCGGGCACAACGCCAGGCGCGGCCCGCGCGCGGCCGCGCTACCCTTGCGCGAAAACGGGCGCGAGCACAGACCGCTCAGGGCCGATGGCTGGTGCCGCTCCGGCTGCTGCCCGGCGCCGAGTGGCGCGCACCGCGATGGCGGCTGCCACCCTGGCGCGGACCGCCCCCGTTGCCGCGCCGGCCGTGCGCGTTCTGATGCCCCCCGCTGAGCGGCGCTCGCGCGTCGCCGTACCGCGACCCGGCCGGTGGTTCCGGCGTGGCGGGAACCACGAAGTCGGGCAGTGCGGCGACGGCCAGGCTGCGCTTCAGCAGCCGCTCGATATCGCGGAGCAGCGGCGCCTCGTCCTGCGCCACCAGGGAGATGGCCTCACCCTCCTGCCCCGCGCGGGCGGTGCGCCCGATGCGGTGCACGTAGTCCTCCGGGACGTTCGGCAGCTCGTAGTTCAGCACTACCGGCAGCTCCTTGATGTCGAGACCACGCGCCGCGACCTCGGTGGCCACCAGCGCCGTGAGGCGCCCGGACCTGAAATCATCGAGGGCACGGGTGCGTGCGGCCTGGCTCTTGTTGCCGTGGATCGCAGCCGCGGCAATGCCGGCACTCTCCAGGTGCTGTGTCAGGCGGTTCGCGCCGTGCTTGGTGCGGGTGAAGACCAGCAGCTGGCGCCAGCCCAGCGACTGGATCAGGTGCACCAGCAGGTGCCGCTTGTGGTCCTTCACGACGCGGTAGATCCGCTGTTCGACGCGATCTGCGGTGGCGTTGCGCGGCGCCACCTCGATGATGCGCGGCTCGCGCAGGAAACGCGCTGCCAGCGCGCGAATCTCCTCGCTGTAGGTCGCGGAGAACATCAGGTTCTGACGCGCGGGCGGCAACAGTTTCAGGACGCGCTTGATGTCGTGAATGAAGCCCATGTCGAGCATGCGGTCGGCTTCGTCCAGCACGAAGACCTCGACGGCGCGCAGATCGACGGCGCGTTGCTCGGCCAGGTCGAGCAGCCGCCCGGGGGTTGCGACCAGGATGTCGCAGCCGCGATTCAGCGAATCGATCTGCGGATTGATGCTGATGCCGCCGAACACGACGCTGGTGCGCACGCGAAGGTGACGGCCGTAGTCGCACGCGCTGGCGGCGACCTGTGCCGCCAGTTCACGCGTGGGGGTCAGCACCAGCGCCCGCGGCGCGCGACCGCGGGGCTCACGCAGGCGCTGCAGTATCGGCAGTATGAAGCCGGCCGTCTTGCCGGTGCCGGTCTGTGCCCCGGCGAGCACGTCATGCGCGGCGAGCACGGCCGGAATGGCCTGCAGTTGTATGGGAGTCGGCGTCGCGTAGCCCTTGTCGGCCACCGCACGCAGCAGTTCGGGCACGAGCCCGAGTTCAGAAAATGTCATGAATGATCCTGGAAAAAATGGAGATAGCCCGCTCAGTCGGAGACAGGCTCCGATACGGTCACGAGCGAGAATGAATACCGAAGCGCGTCAGATATCGCGACGAACTGCGAGTCGAGGCAGCGCTGACCGCGCACCTGCCTGAACGACGGGCGGCACTGTACAGGTTTGACCGACCCGCGTCCAATGCCTGCCTCGACAAACCGGCAGGGATCCGGCCACGGAGCCGTGCAGCATCAGGCGTCGGGCACGCCCGGCTGGATGATGCCGACGAGGGCGGCGAGCAGCAGCGCGGCCCAGATGCCGAATACATAGCGGCGGCCGCTCACGAAACTCGCCCGCATCGTTTCGTCCAGGGCCGGCGAGGCACCGCCCGCGGCCAGCTCGCGCACACCGTCGCGGAAGGGCCGGTAAGCGCGCCGGGCGAGAAGGCTCAGCAGGACGATGATCGCGAACAGCAGCAGCTTGCTGCCGACATACGGCGCCTCGGCCAGCCGGCCGGTCGCTATCGAATAGCCGACCGATATCGGCACGGTCACGATCACCGCGAGACGCAGCCACTGCTCGAGCCTCTCCGCGAGCGCGCCCGCCCCCGCGGAACCGCCGAAATACGCGCCGAGCGTGAGCGCGAGCCACAGCGGCCCGAGCAGCCAGATACCGGCCATCTGCCACCACGGATGGGCGAGCCCGACGTACTCGCTCAGCACGCCGCCGACGGTCAGCATCAGGCTCATGCAGACCCGCGGCATGATGTCGTAGTAGTCCATCATGCGCGCCGCACCGGCCCGCTGCGCCGCGTTGAGCGCCGGGCTGATCGCGTGATTGCCGGCGATCATGATGGCCACTTCCGGCCCGAGCCAGAAGACGAGCAGCACGACGTGAAGATAGCGGGTGAGGTCATGGGCAGTGAGGGTGAGTCCCCCCGCCGGCGCGTCGGCCGCATGACCCGACGCGCCGCCGGCGACCATGATGACGACTGCCACGATGAACGGCACGACGATACGCAACCTCGGTCCCCCCGGTTTCCCCATGCGCGCCAAGGGTATTGAAGTTCGCGCGCGCTGCCTACCACCAGAGCGCACTATTCCTGGTTCGTGCGGGTTGGCTTGGCGCTTCGCAGATACCTTGCTGGTGATGACCGCCGTTGCGGCGCGAGGTCACCGCCGTCGTTCCCGCCCTCGTTCGTCGCCACGCGCTTGGGGCGGAGACCTCCGCCTCCGGGCGGACCATCCGGTGCAGGCGATCGAGGGATTTGCCGTTCGCAATCGGCAGGGTATGTCAGGTCTAAACAACTTTATGAATATCTCTTAACTTATTGTTTTTATTTCATTTCAGATCGCGCTGCCTCGATATCCTTCTGGGCCGCGGCCACGATCTCCGCAAACGGTTTCCCGTTCAGCACCACGCTGGCGAGGGCCGCCTCGGCCTCCGGGTCGGGCGGGTGGCCTGCCTGGCGCAGCCGGTAGTGCAGCTTCGCCGCGCAGAGGATGCGCGTCAGCGGGGAGAGCTCGCGGCTGTCGACCTCGAAGATCGCGTTCTGGTTCTCCACCGCCTCGGCGATCCGCTCGGGAATCTTCCAGTGATCGAGGATAGTGCGCGCGATGGTCGCATGCCATTCGTTGAGCGCCCCTTCCCAGTCGGCGATGGCGGCCGGCTCGATGTTGTCCTGCCGCGCACGGGCGAACAGATACAGCTTGCCGATGAGGTGAAAGAGCCCCGCCGACATCGACTCGTCGGGCTGCACACCGGGCACGTGGCGTGCCACCGCGAAAGACAGCGCGGCCACGCCGTTACTGGTCTTCCAGATGTCGGCGAGTATCGGCCGGATCGGCCGCAACCACTCCTCCTTTTCCATCTGTCGCATGGCGAATGCCGTGGCCTGGCTGCGCACCAGGTTGAAGCCGAGGGCGTTGATCGCCGCCTTCAGGTCGCTCACCTCCCGTCGCGAACGATTGAAGGCGGCGGAGTTGGCGAGCTGCACCAGTCGCGCCGCGAGCGCCGGTTCGCTCGCCACGAGCTTCACGACGTCGCGGGCCGATGAACCCTCGTCGGCGAGCAGGCGCTGAATGCGCACGACGATGTCCGGGAAACCCGGCAGCTCGATCTTGTCCGTGTTGAGTTCACGCGCGAGGCCGACCACGATCTCGGCGGCGTCCACGCTTCGGCCGGCGCCGATTTCGAAAGTCGGGTTGACCACCGCAACGGGTGGCGCTTCCTGTTCCCGTAGCAGCTCGCGGCCGAGCTGCAGGTCGTCCCTGACCGCCATCAGTGCTCCACGCGAATGAGAGAAAAAACCGCGCGGGCGAACGGGCACCGGCGCATGGTTTTTACTTTAAGCGCCGGAGCAGGATCGGGCTGTGACCGGCTGCCGGTTATGGCCTGTCACCGGCGAACTGTGACCGAGTGCCCGTTGCAGCGCCTGCGGGTCGGGGCTAAAGCCCTCCCACAGGGATAGCACCTTGTGGGAGGCACTTCAGTGCCGACAGGGAACAACCTACCCCGGCCGCCAGTCGCGCAGCTGCGCGCCGAAAAGCCGCTCGACCTCGGCGAACACCTCCGGTGCGCCCTGCTCGAGCAGCACGCGGTTACTCTGCGGGAAATCCTTGCGCCCGCCTTCCTCGGGCAGCTGCCGGGTGGCGTCGATGACGATCTTGCTGGTGCGGCCCTGCACCGGCTGGCTCGGGTCGGTGATGATGCCGAAGGCGTCCTTGACGATCTCCGCTGCCGGATGCGGCTGCCAGCGCGACCCCATGGCGAACAGCACCTGCGTGCGCTCCATCACGTCGATGTCCTTGTCCACCACGATGATCACCTTGGCAATCGGGTTGCGCTGGGCGATCACCCGCCCGGCCGCAAGCCCCTGCCCCGCCGCGGTCTTGTCGATCGCCATGATGGCCACGCCGGGGATGTCCTGCGGCTGGTAGAGCTCGACCAGGTTCGGTATCGCCTTCCTGGTCACGAACTCGTAGAGCGCATCCTGCGGCGCGGTCAGCATGCCGCGCTGGAAGCCCGTGAAGGCGTTGACGGTCCAGGGATCGCGGCGATGCGTGATCGCCGTGATCCGTATGAAGTAGTTGCCCTCCTTGCGCGGCCCGAGGTAACCGAACATCTCGCCGAAGGGTCCCTCCGGCAGCAACGGCTCGTCGAGCGGCACCTCGCCCTCGATCACCATCTCGGCATGCGCCGGCACCATCAGCTCGTTGGTCTCGGATTTCACCACCTCGACCGGCTTGCCGCGAAAGCCCCCCGCGAGCGCCAGCTCGTCCACCGGCTTGCCGGAGAAACGGTTCGCCACGCGCGTGCCGCTGATGAACCACACGACCGGGTCCTGCCCCAGCACGCAGGAAATCTTCACCGACTTCTCGCCGCGCTTCTCCGCGGCCTTGAGCATTTTCCAGCCGGTCTGGTTCGGCTCCGGGTTGAACCCGAGGAGCCGCGGCCCGCGGATCTGGCAGCGATAGGTGCCATAGTTGCCGCCCATCTCGGGGTCCCACATGAAGTGCGAGGCCGTGTTGACGTAGCGGCCGGCATCCGCGGGGTTGGTCTGGATGAAGGCAAACTTCGTCACGTCGATGTCGTCCCCGCGCAGCACGACCTGCTTGCAGGGTGCGGTCTCCCGCGCGACTTCCACCGGCGGGATCTCCGGATACTGGCCCTTGTTCTCCTCGAGAATGCCGGCGAGGTAGGCCTTGGTCGCGCGGTAGCTC
>JAKLLP010000003.1:9496-23196 GCA_023150055.1 Gammaproteobacteria bacterium
TTGTCGAAATCGAGCGGCTGGCCGAAGACAAGGCTGTCGGTGAGGATGTTTCCCTGCAGGAGCCCGAGCAGCGGGCCGCGCACCCAGCGGCCGCCGATCCTCACCTCGTCGAACCACAGCGCCGGCACGCCGAAGTAGGAAAACCGGTCGTTCAGGCGGTAGACCAGCCCGGTGGCGTGATACGCATCCTGGTCGACCCGATCGAACCGCATCAGCAGACCGTGCGCCTGCAGTGCCGCCACGTAGTCGCGCAGCGAGTCGAACGGGGGCTGCGGTGCGCCGGCAACGCCTTCCTCGCCCGCAGCCGCCGCCCGCACCGCCCCGGGCCGCCATGCGGCCAGCGACGCGGCCGCGACGCTGCCCGCCGCGAGCATCTCGCGGCGCGACCACCCTGAACTCTCTCGATCATCCCGCTGGGTCATGGACCGACATCCCGGCTCACCGAGCGCACGCCGCGCCCGGCCGGATTGTCGCCGCGTAACAGGTCGGTGGGAATACCCGTCACCACCGTCACGGCCACCTCGACCCGGCATCTCCCGTCACTGCAGGACGACCAGGCGCCACGCCCCCGCCAGTTCGCGAACCTCCCTACGGGCCGGGCCGAAGCCTCAGCCCTGACCTACCAGCGTCTGGTATTCATTCCTTTACGCATACCCAGTACCAACTACCGCCGATATATCGCCACTGCCAGACGCAGTCCGCTTCGGCCGCACCATCGGTGGATACCTGCTCGACTTCAACGAGGACCGTTTCCTTCTTGATATTAGTGGGGTAGCAGGCAGGATCAGCTTTCTTGTTCCCGCTGTTGAAGTCGCACTCCTGCTTCTTTTTGCCGAGACCATCGGACCAGTAGCGGCATCCCTTGTCGGAGTCGCACACCAGGGACCATTTCGGCTCATCAGCGCGGACTGGCGCCGAGAACAGGATTCCCGGCAGGAGCGCGCCAAGCAGGGCAGCGATCAGGGCGGTTTTCGATTTCATGGACTTCCCTCCCCTCTTCGGGTGTTGGTGGATCGACACGTTCGTCGGCACCGGATCGTGTTGTTCTGCCTCCCGGCGCCGACAGGCGTTCAGTAAGCGATGGTTGCCCGCAGCAGAATTGTCCGCTCAGGGAAAATGCGCGGATTCTGCGGATCAACGTCCTGGAACTGGATCGACCTGTCGAACAGGTTCTGAGCTTCGATTCGTATCACGCCGTGCCGGCCTGGCAGCCGGAAGGCCGCGAAGGCATCCGCAACCCAGAAATCGTCGGAGTCGCGTTCGGTCGGGGCGAACGGGAAGACCTGGAAGTCGCCGCGCTGCCAGACGCCGGTGGCCACCACCCCGGCGGAAAAACCGGAAGGATGGAAGTAACTGGCCTCCAGCGGCAACCGGTGGGTCTCCAGCGTGAGATAGCCAAACGGGAAGAAATTGGCATCGTTCTCGAACAGGTCGTACTCGTACGACGCGCCGGCGCTGATTCGATCCGAGGCAAGCCAGTACAGATAGCCGCGGGCCTGGCTCTCGGTGACGTCGGTCGTGACGGTACGCAAGCTCACATCGGGCGGCGGCGTCTGCTCGAAAAACGGGATATCCAGCCAGCGCCTGGAGATCTCCAGGCCCGCCTGCAGTTCGCCCGAAAGGCGATGGTCGATACCCAGACCGAGGCGCCGGGCCTCTTCCGCCTCGGATCCAGCGAAGAACTGGTTGAATCCCGCGACCGGTGTCGGCTCCAGTGAAGGTTGAATGTCGAGACGCGATGGGTTCGGACGTTGCAGCGTCTGGAAGGCGGCCAGCCGCACGGTGGTGTCCGTCGTCGGCTGCCAGACCACACCAAGCTTCGGGTTGAAGCGATCACGCTCGAAGTTGCGTCCCTCCAGCAGGTCGATGCTCGCGCCGGCAGTCAGCACGACGTTGGCCGGAAGCGCGAAATTCGCATAGGCATAGCCGCTGATGTCCTGCGGGCGGAAACCGTCACTGCCCTGGACGGGGATTTCAAATGGCGGATCCGGAATGGGTATGAGCAGCGTCGTATTCTCATCGACCGTGGAGCCGTAGTAGCGAACCCCGCTCGTCAGGCTCCAGTTCACCGCCCGATGGAGCACCTGCAGTTCCGCCGTGTAGTTATCCACATCCTGCGCGATTCGGAACGAACCGACACTGGAGAAGTTGGCAAGCGAAACGTCTTCGTAGGCGATGAGCGCCAGCCCGGTGGTCGACGGACTGAAATCATGGCGCAAGCCTATGCGTACCGTGGCCGAATCGTCGCTGGCGCGCCCGGTAGACGGAAAGGGCGGTTCCTTCGCGCGCAGAACGAGGTCACCTTCTTCGCGGTCAGTGGCCCGAACCTCCGCGAGGACGCTGGTGTCTGCCGACAGACGACGCTGTACGAGAAGACTACCGACGCTCTGTTCGAGGTCGTTGTTTTCACGGAATCCGTCTGTCTCGAAGTGGTATCCACCCAGACTGGCCGACCAGGGACCGTCGATGCCGGCCACCACCGCGTCTGCGCCCCATGTGTCGTTTCCGCCGACGACGGCGGAACTCTGGATCGCGAGACGATCGCGATTGAACAGCGGGTTGAACTCATTGAAGGAGATGGCAGTGGGGCCAGCCGTATCCAGTATGAACAGGTTCGCCTCGCCCAACTGAGGCTGCACTGGAGTGATGTTCAAGGGTTGCAGAAGCTGGGACTGCAGCAACTCGTTCACCCGCGCGATCTCGTGCCGTGGCAGGCTGGAATAGGAATCCGCCAGCAGGCGGTGGCCCGAGAAGTCGGACGGATCCGTCGCCACCGATTTCCAGCCCTTGCGCAATGCCAGCTCGTCGAAACTCAGATCGCGGTAAGTCCGCCCGACGGCGGCGCTGCGCGCCGCGAGGTCTTCGTCGAGCAGCAGGCGCGAGCGGTACACCGCGCGGTTGTCGTTGAGCGCGACGGACTCCGTCATGTCCTCGAGAGCCTCGACCGGACGGTTGACGGTCTGCTTGCGGATCGCGTCGTAAAAGAACGCGGTGGGGTCGTTCGGGTCGAGCTCCTTGGCGATGCCGAGCTGGGTCGCGGCCAGTTCGTCACGCTTCTCCTCGTAATACGCCTTGCCGATGTAGGCGCGGATCAGCGCGTTGCCCGGGTCGAGGATCACCGCGATGTCGATCTGCTCGCGCCCTGCCGTGAGCTCGCCGTCGCGGATCAGGGCGAGCCCGAGCCCGAGCCGCGGCAGCGGCGCGGCCGAATCGAGCCGGATCGCCTCGGTGAACGAGGCGCGCGCGAGCGCGGTGTCCACGCGCGCGAGGTACGCGAACCCGAGCACGGCATGCGGCAGCGACAGCGCCGGATCGGCGGCGACCGCGTCCCGGGCGGCGTCGATCGCCTGCCGCGTGTCGCCGACGGCGAGCCAGAGCTCCGCGAGACGCGCGGCGGCCAGTACGTTGCCCGGCTCGGCGGCGGTCGCCGCCTGCAGGGACTGCAGCGCGCCGCCGAGATCGAAATCGGACCGCTGCACGTAGGAGCGGGCGATCAGGGCGGCGGCGGAGGCCGGATCCGCCGCGACCGCCTGCCCGGCGAGGCTGCGCGCCCGCTCGCGATCGTTCTGGGTGAGGGCCATGATCGAGCGCAGCGCGAGCGCGACGGCATCGGTGGAGTTCTTACGCAGGGCCGCGTCGAGAAGCCGCTCGGCATCATCAAACCGCCCCACGGCGAGCGCGGCCGCGGCCCGGCCTGCCTCGTCGGAGGCGCCGGCGGTCACCGGCGGGTAGTACAGCGTCCATTGCACCGCATCGCGCGGCCGCACGACCGTCGCGAGGACGGGTGCGGCGCCCGCGCCTGCGCTCACCCTCGTGCCGCTGCCTGCCGAGGCGCGGCCGCTCGCGTTCTCCATGGTGACCTGGCCCTCGAAAACGAGTATCGAGGCGTCGCCGGCCGACACGGTCACGAGGAATTCGGTGCCGTCGATACCCGCGTTGGCAAACGGGGTGAGCACGCGCAGTGCCCGCCGGTCGCGGGTGACGATGTGCAGCGCTCCTTCGAGCACTTCCAGCCAGGTCTTTTTCTCGTCCGCGGGCGGCGGGAAGTGAATGACCGTGTTCTGGTCGAGACGGGTGACGGTCTCGTCGGGCAGCGCGAGCGCTGCACGGCTGGCGGCCCGCGTCCTCAGCCGGTCGCCGAAACACAGGCGCTCATCGAGCGCTGCCGGGGCCCACACGGGCTGACCGCTGCGCTGGGTCTCGACGGTTCCCTGCAGCGATACCAGGCGCGCTACCGGCGGCTCGCAGCTCGCCGCCGCGGCCTCGACAGCCGCGAACAGGCCATACGCCATCAGTACGGCCCGGGCGCAGCGCGTCACGGGCGATTTGCCGACACCGACGCCGGCTGCAGACTCGTTCACGGGCAGCCCCCCCACCCCTCTCCGGCGAGACCTCGGGACGCTGGCCCGGCGCACCTCCCCCCGGTTCCGATTGGAGCGCGCCGACCTGCCCGCGATCCCAGAATATTTCGTTTTCTTCTCAGGATGTTGGCTCGAAAATCGAGGCTAGCACCACGGACACGCCGCGGCAAGCGCGGCCCCCCTTCGGCATTATCAATCTACTTGGCCTGGATACGCACCGCGCCGCCGGTGAACGACACGGGTCCGTTTGCGAGGTAGTCCTCGCACAGCCGCAGGTAGTAGCGCGCGGGCCCGTCATCGGCAACGCGCTCCAGGTACCGGGCAAACAGCTGCCGGGCTTCGCCCCAGCGCCCGGCGCGAAACTCCGCCAGCGCCGCGCTGAACAACTGGACGTTCCGCGCTGCGGTGCCGAGCGGCTGCTCCGCCTGACCGAGCAGCTCGTGCACCACCACCGGCACCGTCTTGCCGGCCAGCAGGAAGGTCCCGACCTCGCGCGTCGCCAGTCCGCCGACACCGGCGAGCGCTTCTGCCGACACCAGGATTCGTGTGCCGAGCTGCTTGTTGAGCGACTCGATGCGCGTTGCCGTGTTGACGATGTCGCCGACGGCCCGGTACTCGAAATGCTGGCGCGCGCCGATCTCGCCCAGCCGGATTTCTCCGGAATGCAGGCCGATACGTGTCGGCAGGGCCGCCCGATCGCCGGCCAGGGCACGCGCCTGCAGTTCGGCCGCCAGGTGCAACGCCGCGTCGCAGGCGTTTCTTTGCACGGTAGCTTCCGGACGGGCGGAGGCCCATATCGCCATCATCGCGTCACCCACCACGTCCGAGACCTGCCCGCCGAAGCGCTCGACCTCGGTGAAGAGCAGTTCGTAATAGGCGTTCATGAGGCGCGTCAGCTCGTCCGGCGCCAGCGTTTCGGCCATCAGCGTGTACTGGGCCGCATCGGTGGCCATGCAGGTGCCGTGCACGATCTCCACCGCAGCCGCGCTGGCCCGGCTCTCGTCGACGAGCCGCTCCACCAGCCGCGGCGGCACGTAGCGGCCCAGGGCGGCGCTGATACGTGCACGCTGCCGCCGGGCCTCGCGGAACTGCAGGACGAGCGCGCCGACCGTCGCCAGCGTGGTCTGCAGGAACACGGGCACCATCACGGGCATCCAGAGGTCCGCTGCGGAAAACAGGCCAACCGCGAACACCAGGTAGAGCGAGGCGCTCGCGATGCCGGCGGCGACACCGACCGCTCCCGGCAGCGCCCGGCAGACGAAGCCGAGGTAAGCGCCCCAGGCGAACAGGACCGCCAGCGCCGGCAACGGCCCCAGCGGGCGCAACGGGCGGCCCTCGAGCAGGTTGGCGGTGGCCGTCGCCGCGATCTCCACGCCGCTCAGGTTGAGCCCGCTCTCCTCGGAGAACACCGAGAAGAAACTGTCCTTCTGGTCGGCCTGACGGCGCGCGGCAAAACCGACGAACACGATGCTGTCGCGCAGGTCGAGCGGGCGGCCTTCGACCGTGCGCAACGGCTCGCCGCTCACCGCCTCGTGATAGGGAATCGTCGGCACGCTGAGCGGCGGACCATAGTAGTTCAGGTAATAGCTCGACGGCCCGGCGTAAAGGCGCAGCAGGCCGGCGAGCCGCAGCGCCGGCGCCTCGGGCAAAAACACCGCGGGGCCCGCGTCGATCGCTTGCGCAAGCGCCTCGACCCTGGCCGGCTCGGCAAGACAGAGTTCACGCAGCGCCTGCATGAAATCCGTCAGTGTGCGCGCCTCGACCGCCGCCACGCCTCTGTCCGGAATCCCGGCCGTGCGGACAGCCCCCGTCAATTCGTCGCGCAAGCCCGCCGCATAGGCCTGCAGCGCGACCATCGGCAACGTCGGATACTCTCCGGCTTCCTCGTTGAAGGCCCAGAACTGGCTCACCTTCATCGGCCACGCCGGCAGCAGGAACGGCGCAGTGGCGAACGCGCTCGCGCTCAGCACCTCGATGGGTGGCGCAAGCTCCACGCGAACTGCCTCCAGCGCCCGGTTCCCCGCGCCCGCGCGCCCGAGGGGCACGTAGCGCCGCTCGAGGCGCATCGTCAGCACCACGTTACCCGCCGCGCGCAGGGCTGCTGCGAAGGCCGCGTCATCATCGGGCGACCCCGGCTCACCGAAAAAAATGTCGAGGACTATGACGCGCGCGCCTGCCGCGGCGAGGTTTTCCACGAGCTTCGCATGCAGGGAACGCGGCCAGCGCGCCGGGTCCGCCGGCACGCCGAGCGCCTCGGCAGAAGGGCGATCGATCCGGACCACGTGAACATTGCCCGGCGGCTGGCGCGGCCCGCGCAGCGCGAACAGCCAGTGCAGGCCGGCGCTTTCCTCGACCCGCAGGGTGAAAGGAACCATGCCGACGGCAACGCCGATTGCGCCGATGGCCAGCCCGAGCAAGGCGGCGCTTGTCCTACGGCCCAGCATGGGAAATTGCCGAAGGGCGACTCCGCGTGATGCAACCGTCGCCAGAATACTGTATTTCCGCCGGACCGCCCGCCGGCGCTGGCGACGCGCGGAGCGACCGGGAACCGCTACCTCGGGTCGCCGTTACGCGCGGGCCTGTGCTTCGCGAGATCGGCCAGGGCTTCGGGGTCACGGATGACGACCTTGCCGCGCGACAGTTCGATCCAGCCTTGCTCGCGCCAGCCCTGCAGGTTCTGGTTGACCACCTGGCGCGACGCGCTCAGGAAGTTCGCGAGATCGCCCTGCGATATGTTCAATACCTTGCCGCCAGGGGCCTTCGTACCGTGCTGGTTGCACAGCCGCAGCAGGCGGCTTGCGAGCCGCGCAGGCACGTCGAGGAAAGCCGCCTCCTCCACCAGCTCGCTCGCCCAGCGCAGCCGCTGGCAGAACACCTGCAGCAGGTGCCGGGCCAGCGCGGGATCGCGCTCCAGCAGGTGGAGCAACTCCACCCGGGTGACGAGAAACAGGCTCGTGTCGCTGGTCGCGATCGCGGTGGCCGTCCGCGGCCCGCCATCCAGCATTGCAACCTCGCCGAAGACATCCCCCGATTCCATGATGTTGAGGAACACCTCGCGACCGGAGGGTTCCTGCGAGCTGATGCGGACCTCGCCCGAGATGACCGCATACAGCGCATCACCGGCATCGCCCTGGCGGAAGATGACGGTTCCCCGCGGGTAGCTGCGGCGCAGAGCGAGCTCGGCCACCCGGTCGAGCGTGCTCTCGGCGAGCCCGCGCAGCAGCAGGTTCGCCCTCAGGACCGCTTTCGCCGTGATCGCCACCGCGCCTCCTCCTGCAGCTGCCGAGAAATGGCCCTGGACCACCCCTTTCGCGCGATGTGTCATCCAGGTGACAGAACAGGACCGTTCCGGTTGGCACTGTAAACCATATGGAGATGACCCGGATGGCCAACCGAAACGCAGGAGATCCGCGCGCCAGGGAGGGCGCCGCTGCGGCCGCCGTTCGGGCAATTCGTACAATGCCTGGTCGGTCCCGGTTTGCCGAGGGACCAATCCGCGTTCCGGCTGGCCAAGGGGTGCAGATCACGCGCATTCCATGGACATTCGCGGCCCCCTCGACAAACCCGCCGCCGGGTTCCTCCAGGCCGTGGGCAGGGGCCGACCAGGCTCCCTTGATCGACAGCAGGAGACGCCATGAATCGCACTGACCGCCCGGACCCCCGCCGCATCGACTCGCAGAGCGCCTGTGCCGCGATCGCCCTGGCACTGGCGCTGGGCCTCGGCTGGAGTTTCGTGTCATCGACCCGCATCGTGCAGTGGCCGGCCAGCCAGGCGCTCGTCGCCGGCATCCGTGCAGCCGTGGTGAACGTGGCGACGCAAGGGGAGGCGGAGGCGAACGCGCCCCCCGCACACTAGCTACGCGGTGATGCCCGGCGACGGGCGACAGGACACTACCCGCTGATCGCCGCAGGAACCCCCGTCTGCGCGAGCAGGGCCTTCCTGCGGAAAAACCGCAGCAGGCCGGCCTCGCCATGGCGTGAACCGCCGCAGCCGGAGAGCCCGAAGGAATTCTTCTCCGCCTCGTAGGTCTCGCGGGTGAGCCCGGCGTCGTTGAGGCTCATGCCGCCGGCATCGATGCGCTCGGCGACGGCGCGCGCTTCCGCCAGCGTTGCGGCGAAAACGGCGCCGGACAGGCCGTACACCGTGTCGTTGGCGAGTGCGACCGCTTCCTCCGTCGTGGCGAAGGGCATGACCGGCATGATCGGCCCGAAGGTCTCCTCGGTCATGAGCTTCATGCGGTGGTCGACGTGGGTGACCACGGTGGCCGGAACATAGCGTCCGCCGCCCAGTACCCGGCTCTTGCCGCCACAGCGGATCACGGCGCCGCGGGCGACGGCATCGTCGAGGTGCTCGTCGATGATGTCGGCCTGCCGGTCGAAGATGATCGGCCCGATCTCGCCGTCGTCGATGTCCGGGTAATTGAAGCGCGTGCGCTCGGCCTTGCGGACCAGCAGGTCGACGAAACGGTCGTGAATGGCTGCGTCCACGTAGACCCGCTCGAGCGCGAGGCACACCTGCCCGCTCGCCACGGCCGACACGCGCAGGATCGCATCCGTAGCCCTGTCGATGTCCGCGGAGGCGAGCACGATCGCCGGATCCTTGCCGCCGAGCTCGAGGAAGGCGGGGATGAAGTGTTCGGCGGCCGCCACCGCCACCTTGCGGCCCGTGGCCACGCTGCCGGTGAAGCAGATCGCGTCGACCGCCGCCACGAGCCGTGCCCCCGTAGCGCGATCGCCTGCCACCACGTCGAACACGCGCGCGAGTTCCGGCACGGCGCCGATCGCCGCGCGCAGGGGCGGCACGAAGCGCGGCGTCACCTCGCTCGGCTTGACGATGACGGCGCAGCCGGCGAGCAGCGCCGGCACGGTGTCGATCAGCGAGAGCGCGAGCGGAAAGTTCCACGGGCTGATGACGCCCACGAGCGGGTAAGGCACGAGCTGGTGCCCGATCTGCAGCGTGGGCATCGCCTGCGACTGAAACTCCGCAGTGCTGATGATGGCCGGAGCGCGCTCGCACCAGCGGCGCAGGTTGCGCACCACGGACAGGAGTTCGCCCATGGCGATCTTCGTTCGCCCGGTATCCACGGCGAGCGCGGCGACGATGTCATCCCGCCTGGCCTCGAGCACGTCCGCGAAGCGGCGCAGGGTGGCGCAGCGGGAATCGACACCTGCATCGCGCCAGGCCGGCTGGGCGAGGCGCAGCTCACGGCAACGCGCGTCCAGCTCGCTCGCCGCTGGCGGCGTGAACTCGTAGTCGATCTGGCCCGTGCGCGGATTACGTACCTGCATGACACTCGGTGACTGGCACCATGCGTTCGACACCATTCATTCAAACCGGCCGGAACACCCGGGCCATGTACTGCGCCTCGTCGTCGGCCGGTTCCTCGGCCGACTCCGGCGCGATGCCGGCGAGCGCCCTCGCCAGTGACTTCTTGAACTCGACCTCCATGGCGCGCTGGATCTGGATGCGCTGGGCCTGTGGCGAGCCGGCTCCGTGCAGCGACTCGGTCAGGTAGCCCACCGCGTTGCGGCCGAGCGTCATGTTCTCGATCAGGCGCAGGATGCGCAGGCGGTCCTCGGTGGGGATGTCGGCCCGGCCCTTGAGATACTTGCGGATGAGCTCACCCACCTCGGGGCTCGCGAGATCCTGTTCCGAGGGCAGCGTCACCATCAGCCCGCCGGCTAGGTCCTGGGCGAGGCGGCCGATCTCGTAGGGCAGCTTCGTCACGTGGTGCTTGCAGACGTTGGAGAGCATCTCGTCGGAGAGGTAGACGCCGGAGGGCATCGCCGTCGCCTGGTAGCTCGCCGCCACGCCGGTGCCGTAGATCGTCTCGTTGAGGTGTGTCATCTCGACGAGCTTGTCGCGGATGTGAGAGGCCTTCTCGATGCCGTTGTAGTCCGCGATCGTCGCGGCCGCGCCGATCAGCACGTCACCGACGCCGGTCTTGCACACGTAGCTGCGGCGGTGATAGCAGGTAAAGCGCTCCACCAGCGGGGCCGCGAACTCGACCTCGCCGTCCATGAACACGTGCTCGGCCGGGACGAACACGTCGTCGAAGATGATCATCGCCTCCTGGCCGGAGAACTTCTGGTTGCCGCTGTCGAGTTCGCCCTCCATGGCGCGGGTATCGCAGCTCTGCCGGCCATAGATGTAGGTGATCCCGGGCGCCTCGACCGGCAACGCGGCGACCACGGCATAGTCGCGGTCGGCCGGGCCGAGCCGCATGGTCGGCATCACCAGCAGCCAGTGCGAGTTGATGCAGCCGGTCTGGTGCGCCTTCGCCCCGCGCAGCCATATCCCGGCCGCGTCGCGCCGGCTGATGTGCACGAACAGGTCCGGGTCGGCCTGCTCATGCGGCGCCTTGCTGCGGTCGCCTTTCACGTCGGTCATGGCCCCGCCGATGACGTAGTTCTGTCGCTGGGCAAACGCGATGAAGTCCCGGAAGCGGCGGTGATAGTCGGTCCCCTGCGCCTGGTCGATGTCGAAGGTCACCGAGTGCAGCGCGTTGAAGGCGTCCATGCCGACGCAGCGCTGGAAGCAGGTGCCGGTGAGCTGGCCGAGCCGGCGCTGCATCTTGTTCTGCATCACCAGGTCCTCGGGCGAAGTCGCCACGTGCAGGAAGCGGTTCACCGCCTCTCCCGTGTAAGGCGACGCTGCGGTCGCCAGTTCAGGGTTGCGCAGCGCGAGATCGTAAGTCTCGGCGACCGCGTTGATCGAGGGGCGGATGATCGGGTGATCCACGGGCTCCTCGACCCGCTCGCCGAAGAGATACACCTTGAGGTTGCGGCCACGAAGCGACTCGATGTACTCCGCGCCGCTGCGGAGCGGCTTGCCAGCTTGCCTGCCCTGCCCTGCGGCGAGCTTGTCTGCACGCGCTGCCATATGGGTTTACCTCTTCGACACCACGGATCGGCTCGAATTATTGCACTGCCAAAAAACGCCTGCTATCGGCGCAGGGCGCCCATCCGCTCCATGACCGCGAGCGCCTCGCGCTCGGCCGATTCCATCGCACCTTCGATGCCCTGTTGCAGCACTGCGACATGCTCGCCGATCCAGTGCACCGGGCCCCAGGGTTCGCGGGCCAGCCGGCCGGACTGGCGCACCTGGCCCGGGGCCCAGAAGTGATAGGCGCCGAGGGCGTAGGGGTTCTGGCCCCAGGCGGTCACATCGAGCACTTCGAGGTTGCCCGCCGCGGCCGGCCGCGCGCTGCTCAGCTCACGCACCACGAAGCGGCCGATACGGTCGTTCGTCCAGTCATCGAGCTTCGCCGCTTGCTGCCCGTCGATCCAGCAATTGAGTTCGTTCAGCGAACCGTCTTCGGCCGGCACGGCAAACACTTTCTCGAAGGGCCGGTCAGAGATCATCGCCGGCGGCAGTCCATCGTCCTCCCAGAAGCGGCGCCGGAAAGCGAGCTTCACCTGGGTGATCTTGTTGTAGGGCAGGTCGCGGATGATCTCCGCCTGCGGCGGGCGCGGCAGCAGGATCACCTGGCGCAGCACCGACCATGGAATGGAGCAGAGTGCAAAGCGCGCGCGGTAGCGCTGCCCGTCGGCGCAGCGGACTTCGACGCCGTCGCGATCGATCTCGATGCGGGCCACCGCCTGGCGCAGGTGCACCTCCCGGTCGAGACGCCCGGCCATGGTCTCGGGCAGGCGCGCGCTGCCGCCACGGATCCGGAAGAGTTCGCCGCCCCCGGCACGCGCCACCAGGCGCTTGCGATAGGCAAACAGCGCGGAAACATTGTCGAGGCCGCGGCCGTCGTAGAGGATCTCCATCAAGCGCAGCGCCTCGGCCGAGGCGCCGAGGCGTTCGAGCTCGACGCGCAGCGAGCGCGCATCGAGCGCGGCGAATTCCCCGCGCAGCCAGTCGTCGTGGCCCCTCAGGGGAGAACCGCGGTCGAGATGGAAATCCGCGAGCCGCTGCGGCAGCACGTCGCGCTCCGCTCCGGCGAGGCGGTTCGCGCGCGAACTGCTCCACGCGGCGGCATCCAGCAGCTCGCCGTTGACGTGCAGCGCGACACCCGGCGCGAACGCGCGGCGCGGGAAGGCACCGAGGCCGAGATCGGCGAGCGCGGCGAAGGTCCGCGCATAGAGCGCATCGAGCGTCTGGCCGCCGGCCTCCGGCGCTCCGCGCAGGTGGTCGAGCGTGAGGAGCCGCCCGCCGAGCCGATCGCTCGCCTCGATCACCAGCGGCTGGAGGCCCTGCTGCTGCAGGAGCCAGGCCGCATACAGCCCGGAGATACCCGCGCCGATGACGAGCACCTCGGCCTGCTCCGGTGCGCGCGCACAACGCGCGAGCAACGGCACGGCCGCCGCTGCCGCCACCGAGCGCGCGAACGCGCGGCGCGACAGCCCCTTACGGAGTGAGGTCACGCGCCACCCGGAAGCCGAAGAAAGAAAACAAGGTCGTTTCCGGATCGCGTCCGCGAAAACTCACGCGTTGCCGGTCCGGCCGCGTGATCCAGCTGCCGCCACGCACCGTGCGCCGCGCGCAGGGGCCGTCCGCCTCGACCGCGCTGCCGTCGACGGGCTGCGCCGGGTAGGGCGCGCGGTAACAATCCGCCGTCCACTCCCAGACGTTGCCGATCATGTCGTACAAGCCGAACGCATTCGGCCGGAACGATCCGACGGGTGCGGCCCGGGCGAAGCCGTCGTCACAGTCGAATGCCGCCCAGCCGAAACCGTTGCCGGCCACCCCCGCGCGGTCGTAGACGTTCGCATACTCGCAAGCGCTCGCCATGTCGTCCGCGCCCCCGATACCACTCCAGAAAAATCCGCCGCTCGTCCCGGCACGCGCCGCGAACTCCCATTCGGCTTCCGTCGGCAACCGGTAGGGCGCGCCGGTGCGCTGGGCGAGCCAGCCGACGTAAGCCCGGGCATCGACCCAGGACACGCAGGTCACCGGTTCATCGTCGAAGGGCAGGCGTCCGTAACCCGGGTCTACCCAGCTCGCGCCGAGCGGTGTGGCCCACCCGTCCTTCCAGACCTGGCAGCCGCCGCGCATGGCGTAGCCGGTGTCCGCGACGAACGCGGCGAACTGCGCCTGCGTCACCTCGTGCCTGCCGAGAGCGAAGGCGTAGCCGATCCGCACCTCGCGCACGGGCCCCTCCGGACGGCCGGGCTCCCCGCCCTCGCCGCCCATGCGGAATTTCCCCGGCGCAATCACCATCATCGCGGGACAGGTCGGGCAATCGCGAAACTCCGCACCGGCGCGCGGACTCCTGCCGGCACAGGCACCGAGCGCCACGCAAAACAGCAAGAGCGCCAGGCGCCGCATTCAGACCAGCCCGTGGCGCGCCAGCGGCAGGGTGCGAACGCGCCGGCCCGTGGCCGCATGCA
>JAKLLP010000400.1 GCA_023150055.1 Gammaproteobacteria bacterium
ATGCTCGAGACCATGCCGCTGCACGAGGTGGGCGGTCGCGTCGCCGGCGCGGTGATGACCCTGCATGCCCCGAGCCGCATGGGCGGACGGCTGAGTGCCCTGCAGAACTACGACGCCGGCGGCTTCGAGGCCATTCTCGGCAGTTCGCCGGAGATCGTGCAGCTCAAGCAGCGCGCGGCACGCATGGCGATCGTCGACGCTCCGCTGTTGATCACCGGCGAAACGGGTACCGGCAAGGAGCTCCTCGCTCACGCCTGCCACGCCGGCAGCAGCCGCAGCAGTCAGCCCTTTTTCGCCCTCAACTGCGCTGCCCTGCCGGAAAGCCTGGCTGAAAGCGAACTCTTCGGCTACGCAGCCGGCGCCTTCACCGGTGCCCTGCGCGGCGGCAAACCCGGCCTGCTCGAACTGGCCGATGGCGGTACCGTCTTCCTCGACGAGATCGGCGAAATGTCACCGTACCTGCAGGCCAAGCTGCTGCGCTTTCTCAACGACGGCAGCTTCCGCCGCGTCGGTGGCGACCGCGAGCTGCGGATGAACGTGCGCATCATCAGCGCGACCCACCGGGCCCTGGAGGAGATGGTGAGCAGCGGCCATTTCCGCCAGGACCTGCTGTTCCGCCTGAATGTGCTCACTCTGCACGTACCGCCGCTGCGCGAGCGACCCGGCGATATCCTGCCGCTGGCCCAGTTCTTCCTCGGCCGCGCCTGCGCCCAGGCCTCCCGGGCGCCGATGCGACTGTCGCAGGCAGCCTGCGCGGCCATGCTGGCCAACCCCTGGGTCGGCAATATCCGGCAATTGCAGAACGTGATTTTCCGGGCGGTGACGATGACCGAAGGCAACATCATCAATGTCGGCGACCTCGAGCTGGCTCAGGAGGCGACACCGACCCTGCCCGGCGAAACCGGCGATGTGGCCAGCCTCGAACAGGCCGTCGCCGACTTTGAAAAGACCCTGCTGCAGCGCCTGTACCGCGAATTTCCCTCGAGCCGTCGGCTGGCGAAGCGCCTCGACACCTCGCATTCCGCCATCGCCAAGCGCCTGCGACGCTACGGCATTTCCTGAGCCGGGCAACTGCAGGCACGGCGAGGGCAAGTTCGCCGCACCTGTGCCGCCAGTTCGGGGTTGAGGGTGGCAGGGGCGCGGCGTTGCCGGAAAGGCTGTCCGTGCGTTGCGTGATTGACCGTAAGCCCCAGGGGCTCAGCCGACCTGATCGAGCGCCTTTTCCAGGGTGGCGACGGTGCGCGCGACCTTGTGCAGCTTGTCCAGCCCGAACAGGCCGATGCGGAAAGCCTTGTAGTCGGGGCGCTCGTCGCAGGCGAGCGGCACGCCGGCGGCGACCTGCAGGCCGGCGGCGGCGAACTTGGCGCCGGTCTTGATGCCGTCGTCGGTGGTGAAGCTGACCACCACGCCCGGAGCCTGGAAGCCGGGTGCGGCCACGCTCGGGAAGCCGCGCGACTCGAGCAGCGCACGCACGCCGGCGCCGAGTTCCACCTGTTCCGCCTTCACTTTCTCGAAGCCGTAGGCCTCGGTCTCGCGCATCACATTGCGCAGCGTGACCAGGCCGTCGGTGGGCATGGTGGCGTGGTAGGCGTGGGCGCCGCCCTCGTAGGCCTCCATGATCTGCAGCCACTTCTTGAGGTCGCAGGCGAAGCTGGTGCTGGTGGTGCCTTCGATGCGATCACGCGCGGCGGCGCTCAGCATGACCATCGCGCAGCACGGCGAGGCGCTCCAGCCCTTTTGCGGTGCGCTCACCAGTACGTCGACGCCGGTGGCGTCCATGTCCACCCAGATCGTGCCCGAGGCGATGCAGTCGAGCACGAACAGGCCGCCGACCTCGTGGGTGGTGTCGGCCACTGCACGCAGGTAGTCGTCGGGCAGCATCATGCCGGCCGAGGTCTCGACGTGCGGCGCGAACACCACGTTCGGACGGTGCTGGCGGATCGCGGCGACGACCTCGTCGAGCGGTGCCGGGATGAAGGGCGCCTGCGCTTCGTCACGCACCTGGCGGGCCTTGAGCACCACGGACTCGGCGGGGATGTTGCCCATCTCGAAGATCTGCGTCCACCGGTAGCTGAACCAGCCGTTGCGAATCACCAGGGTCTTCTTGCCGGTGGCGAACTGGCGCGCGACCGCCTCCATGCCGAAGGTGCCGCTGCCGGGGACGATGGCGACGGCGTGGGCGTGATAGACCTTCTTCAGCGTGGCGGAGAGCTCGCGCATGACGCCCTGGAAAGCTTGCGACATGTGGTTGAGCGAGCGGTCGGTGTAGACCACCGAGTATTCGAGCAGGCCATCGGGGTCGACGTTGGGGAGCAGGCCGGGCATGGAAACCTCCAGAGAAAAGCGGGCGTCAGCGACGCGGAATCGGGGAAAGCGCGAGACGGGCGGGGGCGGCGGGCGAAGGCCGGAGCATTTGCCCGAAAACGTTCATTCTAACGGCTCGGCAC
>JAKLLP010000401.1 GCA_023150055.1 Gammaproteobacteria bacterium
GATGTTCCCACCCTCGGCCTTGCTGATCTTGCTCACGCCCTCCTTGTCCACCTCGTCGATCCGCAGGATCGAATGCATCGGCAGGTAGGTCCGGCGCACGCCCTGGAACTCGGCCTTGATGCGTTCCTCGGAGGGGTCGACCACCACGCTGCTGCGCTCGCCGAAAACCAGCTTCTCGACCTCGATAAAGCCAAACAGGCTTCCTTGCGCAACGGAACGGGCATAGATCTCGTACACCTTGCCCTGGTTCATGAAGGATATTTTGTAAAGTCTTCTGGCAGACATCGGGAAAGCACACGGGGTGGTCGAGGGTCGCGGGATTGACAGCGGGGCACCGGGATCGGGCGCGCATTATAACGTAGCAGCCTAAGCAAGCGAGCTGCGGCGGCCGTCGCCAAAACCGTGAACCAGGCGACGGCAGGCCTGGCTGCAAACCCCCACCATGACGCGGCGGAAACAGCTTTCCCCGGCATCCGGGCGCGGGAATCAGTCGACATGGCATTGCGCCTTCGAATCACGAGCCACCAGCAAGACGCCCTGGGCGAGTTCGCGCTGCGCGAGTTCAGCGCGTGCGGCGGCACGATCGGGCGCTCCACCGACAACGACTGGGTGCTGCCCGACGACAAGCGCTATATCTCGAGCCGCCATGCCCTGATCGACTACCAGGGCGGCGCCTACTACCTGGTCGACACCAGCCGCAATGGCGTGTACGTCAACGGTGCAGATACGGCCGTAGGGCGCGGCCACCCGCAGCGGCTGTTCGACGGCGACCGGCTGAGGCTCGGCGAATACGAAATAGCGGTGCAGATCACCGTGGCGGAAGACGCTGCTGCCGACGACGGCATGCGTGACTCCGTCGTCCGTGCCCAGCTCGTGCCGGTCGAAGAGTCCGTCGAACTCAAGCTGGTCGACGAGAGCAAGCTGCGCGCGTTTGAATTCGACGCGCTGGAGCGCCACGTGCGACCGGCCGAAGCGGATGTGGGCGCGGCGGCCGGCCCGGTCGCGGTAGCGGCCCCCGTTGCGGGCAACGCAGCACCGGCGCGCCGCCAGCCGGCTCTCGACAATGTGACCGTGGAAGCCTTCTGCAAGGCGGCCGGACTCAAGCCCGGCGACCTGCGCGGCTCCAATCCCGAGGAGATCATGGCCACTGCCGGCCAGCTGATGCGGGAACTGCTCGGCGGCCTCGCCGATCTGCTGCAGAACCGCTCCCGCCTGAAGGAGGCGCTGCGGCTGCCGCATACCATCATCCGGCCAACCCGCAACAATCCGCTGAAGTTTTCCGCCAGCACATCGGATGCCCTGCGCTACCTGCTCGGCGAACCAGGTGACTCCTATCTGCCGCCCGACCAGGCCGTGCACGCCGCCTTCCTGGACGTGAAAAGCCACCAGCAGGCCGTGTTCAAGGCCATGATCCATGCCGTGCGCGACTTCGCCGAACGCCTGGACCCGGAGGAGCTGCGCCAGCGTTTCGATCGCGGACTGAAGCGCTCCGCGCTGTTGGCGGGCACGAACAAGCTCAAGTACTGGGAGCTCTACGAAGAGGCCTTCCAGACGCTGACCCACGTCGAGGAAGGAGAGCCCATGCCGCACCTGTTCATCGACGAGTTCACGCGGGCCTACGAGCAGGAGCTCGAGGTCATACAGCAGAGCCTCACCCGCCCTGTCATGCAGCGTCCGGCCAAGGCGAGTCCGTAAGCCGCGGCGATAGTCAATCCCCGCCACCCCCGCTGCAGCCGCCGCTCCCGGGCGGACAGCGCACTGCGTCTCCCTTAGAATGGTCGAACAAACCGTTACCCATGCGGTGAAGACCAGGACCGATGACGCTCGACGAACTGAAACCCGGCCAGCGCGGGAAGATCCTGCGACTCTCCGGCGACGGCCCGCTGGTGCAGCGCCTCATGGCACTGGGTCTCCTCGAGGACTCGGAGGTCGCCATGACCCGGCGCGCCATCGGTGGTGATCCGCTCGAAGTACAGGTGATGGGCTACGCGCTGTCCCTGCGGCGCGAAGAAGCGCGCCGCGTCGAGATCGAACTGCTGCAATGACGAAGGCCGCAAGTACCGGGCAGAACCCACGACCCGCCATTGCACCGGCGCCGCATTCCGAACCGGTGATTGCCGTCATCGGCAATCCGAACACCGGCAAGAGCACGCTGTTCAACGCGCTCACCGGGCTGAAGCAGAAAACCGCGAACTATCCGGGCGTGACCGTCGAACGCCACACCGGCACTCTCTCGCTGGACGGCCGGCGCATCACCCTGGTGGATCTGCCGGGGACGTATTCGCTGGCGGCCCAGTCGCCGGACGAGATGATCGCCATCGACGTGCTACTCGGCCATGTCGAGGACCTCGCGCCGCCACAGGCGGTCCTGGTCGTCATCGACGCGACCAACCTGCGACGCAACCTGTTTCTCGCCACGCAGCTTGCCGAACTCGGGCTCCCG
>JAKLLP010000402.1 GCA_023150055.1 Gammaproteobacteria bacterium
CCTGGCTCGGGAGGTGCTGCCACCGGTGGCTCGGGAGCTGCCGCGACGGGCGACTCCGCAACCGGCACCTGCGGCTTGACGTACCAGTCCACGCCGAACTGCTTGCGGTAGGCATGGGCGACCGCCATCCACAAGGGCAGGAAAAACACCACCGACCGGGACACCAGCCTCACCAGGTACTCGAGCGTCGGCACAATCTCGTGCAGAGCCAGGTTTCGTGCGGCATCCGGGGAGAACAGGCTGAAAACATGCACGTGCAGGTGGAAGAGCAGCGTCACCGGGAACCAGATGAGCAGAAACCCCGCCAGCTGCACTTGCCACAGCGAGCGACACTGCTTCGCAAACAACCGCCCCGCCGCGACAGCCCCGGCGTGTGCCGCCCACCAGGCCAGCAACACCCGGGTGGCGATATATATATAAGCCTGCCACGTGCCGAGCTCCGCCCGGGGGCGGATGCCGAGCGCGGTCAGCCAGCTCGCGATGACGAGCGGCAGCACCACCAGGTAGGCAAAGTAATCCCAGCCTCCCGGTCGACGGCGCGCGCGTTTCGGCGCGGACGTGACGGGATGCCGGGCGGCATCGGCAATGGCTGGACTCGGCTGCAAATCCATGGCCTTGGGCTGTTATAGGGCGGCCGGTACGGGGTCATTGATACACAATGCCGCCGACAGGCGCAAGCGACGCCGTCCGGCATCGCACCAAATGCCCTCGCCCCCGGCCGATCATGACGATTTCGTGCCAGCGCCGCCGTCACGAGTCGTGTTTCAGGACATTTCCCTGCCGATTCATGACTCCGCGCTTGCGTGGCGCCAGCGCCACGTGCGATCAAGCGTTTTACTGCTGCCGGCACTGCGCGCCGCAACGGGGCCGTCCGGGCTTAAATTCAGCGCAGGGGAGGAACATGATGCTACGCAACAGAAAGTCACTGCCAGCGCTGCTGGCGGCGGCCTGTCTCGCCCTGGGCGCGAGCGCACAGGCTGATGCACCGACGTCCCAGCGGGTCGGCGTGCTCTACGCGGTGCACGGCGGAGCCGGTACCTGGAGCAACCAGGCCGCCTTCGACACGGCCGCACAGATGTTTGCCTACGACCGGAATTCTTTCGGTTTCAAGATGATCGTCTGGAACCCGGCCTTCTGGGGGTTCATGCTGCTCGACGAGACCGCCAAGACCCAAACGACCAAGTACAACTTCTCTTACGGTCGCATTGGCGGTACCGATCCGTTCGATGGGCTGACGGATCAGCAGCTCGCGAAAATGACCCAGGTGCTCGACCAGTCGGCTGCGGCTTACCAGCAGTACACGGGCAACGAAGTCACGTTCTTCACGGGCAAGATGAGCTGGATCAGCTCCAATCCGGCCGATCTGGCGAATCCGCGCGGGGTTTACTACCCGCAGGTGACCCCCCCGACCGGCCCGCCGCCTTATGTGCCGCAGAACATGACCTATTGCGGTGGCCCGACGGATGGCGGCCCCTGGGCCGGCTGCGATCCACAGCGCTTCAACGTCGATGGCGCGGTCGAGCGCATGCTCGCCAACGACATCGATCGGCTGGTCGTCATCGACACGACGACGACCGGGGTGCGGTTTTTCAAGACGTTCGAGCAGCTCGCCGAGGCGCGTAAGGTCGTGGCGGCCTACAACGCCAGCCATGGCACGAACATCACGGTTGAATGGGTCAATGATCCGAACGACCTGATGCTGGCTTCCTATCCGACCTCGCCGGCCAACTGGACTTACTCGCTCGGCGCGCCGGCCGCGGACGCTTCCATCGCGCTCGCGGGCAACCCGAACCCGGTCACCGACAGCCCGGCTCTGGCGCTGGTCATAGCACCCGGTGTCGAGGCTGCCTTCCGGCAGGATGTCAAGCTCAAGGACACCGGCATCGTGCTGATGAACCATGCCACCCGCGCCCATGCCCAGTGGTATGACCCGAAAATCGACGATACCCTGAAGCTGAACCAGAACCTCCGCTCGGTTCTGACCTGGCGCAACAACAAGCTCAAGGCCGACAACATCCTCGGGGCCTGGTTCGGCCGCCAGGAGTTCAACCCCTACGCCAACAAGAACGAGCGCACGCGGGCCATGCGCGGGGAGAACCTCGGCGAGGCTTACCTCTACGAGACCAACGAGGAACTGCCCACCGGCCAGGATGGCTACCTGTACTGGGACGCGCTGGAGGAGCTGAAGAACCGCGGGATGAAGCACATCGTGATCGTGTTCCCGCAGATCATCACCGACTCCGTGCTCAACCTCGTCGAGGTGCCCAACCAGGTGGCGAAGGAGATCGGTTACAAGAACTACGTCGGCTGGAATAACCTGGACTTCGTCACCTATCCCGGCGTGGGGCACCCCTTCACCGGAATCTGGGGCAACTGGGCGACCACCATGTGCCGGTTGCCGGGCCGCAGCGACGCGAGCGTGAAGGAGCCCTGCTGCGTC
>JAKLLP010000403.1 GCA_023150055.1 Gammaproteobacteria bacterium
CAACGGATGATGGGGTGACCGGGATTGCAACGAACCGTCACGCCGTCTCCCGCCGAGACCTGACGCAGTACAAACGCTGCAGGCCGGTATACGGGCTCGCGAGGGGCACGGTTCATACCGTGCCGGGGTGATCGCCTTCCCATGCGTTACCGCACAGTGGCCAGCGTGACCACCCTGTCCTTCGCCTACCGTTGCGGGGGCAGCGACGGCTTTACCAGAAACAGTACATCTGGCGCACCGCCTTCCCGTTTAACCCGACGGGGTGAGACACCGTCGGGCACCTGCAGGACCGGCGGAGAAGGTAGCGACCGCGGAGAGTCAGGTCAAGAAGGGGAAAACACTCAGCGTGCTTTACGCCCGGAAGGCGACGGTCGGCGCAGCGGGGTCACATTGCCCGCTGTCGTCGTTTGCGGATAGCTCGGCGTGGGCAGCATCACCGTGCCGTTGTCTCCGTGATATGGCTGGAAAGGAACGCCGTAAAGATCGCTCAGCGTAGCGCCGTCTAGCAGTTGTGCAGTCGGGCCGAACTGCCAGCGGCCATCGCCATGCAGGAGCAGGGCACTGTGGAAGTCCCGCACGGCGAGCGCCGGATCATGCAGGCTCGCAATCACCGTCTTGCCTTCAGCTGCCAGCCGGCGCAGCACGGCCACGACAGCGAACTGGTGGCCAGGGTCGAGGTGATTCAGCGGCTCATCCAGCAGCAGCAGATCCGGATCCTGGACCAGCAGTGTTGCAATCCCGAGCCGGCGACGCTCCCCGCCGGAAAGCGTGCCGGCCGCGCGGCTTTCCGTGCCGGCAAGGTCCATCTGCGCAAGCGCTGACATGGCTACCGCGTGATCCTCCCCAGTCTCCCATTGCCAAATGCCGAGGCGTGCATGCCGGCCCATCAGTGCGGTCTCGAGCACCGTGGTGGGAAAGGGGTCATCCTGTTCCTGGAGCAGCAGACCCACGCGCAGCGCGCGCTCGCGCTGGCCGAGGAGGCGAACGTCGGCGCCGCGAACCCGCACGGCGCCAGCGCCTGCCGGACGAAGTCCCGCCAGCGTGTGCAGCGACAGTGTCTTGCCGACACCATTCGGGCCGAGCATGGCGATCAGCGCACCCGGCTGAATGGTGAGAGACAGATGCCGAACCAGCACGCGCGAGGGGACGGCGATCTCGAGGTCTTCCGTTTCGAGGAGGGCGGACATCGCGCACATTCTAGGCCCATCGCCGCCCCGCCTGCCGGGACGTAGGTGGGGCGGTGTGCGGCTTTGCGCGGTGTGGCTTGCCCTCCGGCGAATCACCGCGGTCCCCGGCCCGGTCACCGCCGCCAGCCCTGGTAGCACGGCGCCGGTCTAACTCCGACTCGCATCCCCGCAGATGGGAGAAGAGCCAAAAAAAAGGGGCACGAGGCCCCTTGTTATTTGTTGTCTGGCGCACCCGGACGGACTCGAACCGCCGGCCCCCTGGTTCGAAGCCAGGTGCTCTATCCAACTGAGCTACGGGTGCGGTGCCGCCGCAACGGCGTCCGCAGACGAAGCGGACAACCGAGCACCGAACTTTAGCGCGACCTGGTCAATGGCACCACAAAAACCCGCGCAGCACTGCTAACGCCGTGCCACAGCCTTTATCCGGCACTGCGTGCCGCCGCTGTTCACCCAACTGAGCTACGGGTGCGGTGCCGCCACAACAGCGAGCGCAGACGAAACCGACTAACGAATACCGAACCCTAGCGCCACCTGGTCAATGACACCACAAAAAACCCGGGCAGCACTGCTAACGCCGTGCAGCCATGGCCTTCATGAAGCCATCGAATGCCGTGCCATAAGCGTTGAGCACCTCGGCACAGGTGGCGTTACCTTCCATCGCTTTCCACCACGTCGCCAGCCGGCCGCTCGCCACCGGATCGGGAATGTCGAAGCCACCCGCGGCGATGATCTTGCGGGTCATCGCCGTAGTCGGCCCGAGCGCGCAGTCGCCGAAGGTCGGCGTGGCACCCACGCAGAAAGGCCCCGGGCCCATGACCTGCTCGAGGTAGCCGAAGGCCTTGGTAATTTCCTTGCCGGCAGCTTCCACCGCGGCCGCATCGCGCTTGGCGGGATTCATCTGCCGGAACAGCGGGCCGACGTGCTGCGCGAGATACAGATCCGTGATGCGCCCGACCAGGCGGCTGCGCGCGCGGTCGATCGGCTTTTCGGGCAGGCCCGATTTCTGCGGATACGCATCTTCGAGGTAGTCGCAGATGATCGTCGATTCGCCGATGCCCTGGCCGTCCACCTCGAGTGTCGGCATCTTGCCGATCGGGTTGAGCTTGAGGTACTCGGGGCTCTTGATGTTGCCGCCCGGCGCATCGGCAAGGGGCAGGTCGATACCTTTCAGTTTTGCGTACATCACCACGCGGGCGACATAGGGCGAGGCAATGGCGCCATAGAGCTTCATCGTTGTTCTCCGTTAT
>JAKLLP010000404.1 GCA_023150055.1 Gammaproteobacteria bacterium
TCGCGGCGGGACGCTCGCTGCGCACATCCCTGTGCTCCGCTCACTCGGGTTCCGCTGCGCTCCGCATCCTGCTCCGCTGGCTCCACACGCCCGCCTTGACGTCACCGCCACCAGCCCCCTGAGGCGTCAGGAGCCGCGCCGGCGAGGGCACCCGCAGGGCCAGCCGGCGGCCCGACTCGGGGACCGGCCGAGTTCCTACCCGCCGATTGCAATGCCATCCACGCAGATGGGAGAAGAATCTTTTATTTGTCCTGGGCATCGCGACCCCGGCGAGATTGGCGTGTTCGACAGAACTGCAGAGCAGTTTTGGACGCCGGTCTTTTTCTCCAGTGCCTTCAGGTCGTCCTGCAAACCGCGCTTGGCAACGCCTATGCCGCGGCGCAGAATAGCTCGCGAAGGGGGATCAGGCGACGAGCAGTACGCAGACCGGGATGGTGATCAGGGCATCGCGGGTTTTTCCCGGTTTTTCAGCCAGGCAGCGCAGGAGATTCCTATGGTCAGGTCGAGTCCGATTGCCAGGGCCGCAGCAGGCTTGGTGTGGACGGCAGCCGCATGGCTCGTAGTCGGCGCCGGCGACGCGCAGGCGCAGCGCGAGATGACACCCGATGCACCGATGCTCAGGGCGCAGCCGAAGGAAGATGGGCAAGGAGGCTACCGGGTGAGCCCGGAGGTACCCGCAGGCAGGGCAGACGTCACTTACCAGGTGGAGGGCTCCTACCGGAAAGCCGATGGGGAGGAGTGGATCTATCCGGGCATGCTGGCAGCCAACGTGGCGGCCGGCACATCCGGCATCGAGATTCCGGCCGCGATGGTCAGGAGCATTGCGCCGCCGGATGCACAGTGGCGCTTCCGCGCCCGGGTCTCCGACCCGCCAGGGCCGTGGAGCGAGTGGGTGGAGGCGGGTGCCCCGGCGGCCCCGGCCGAAGCGCAGAACCGCCGGGTGCTGCGGACCCCGGACGCAGCCACCACCCCGTCGACAGAACCGGTGAGCGGCGGACCCGAGGCGCAACGAGGTGCCGTCGTCATGGGCCCCGTCGAGGCGGAGTTGCCCGAAGGCACTGCGGGGCGGGTAGCGGTGCCAGGAGAAACGTTGCGGCAAGCCAGGCCGGATTACGCGATCAGTCTCGATTGGCAGTTCGAATACGACAACACCGCGATGGCCTGGCGCTTCCGTGTCGACAACAAAGGCAAGGCGACGCCGGACTCCAAACCCGCCGACTGGACAAAAATCAAACACACGAGCGCGACCCTCGTGATCAGCGCCGGTGTCACCTGTCCGGAGACGAAGCAGTGGAAGAAGGTCGCGTCATTCAACGTACCGCCGTTGAAGCCGGGTGAGTTTGCGCTCGTGCCCGAGAACCACTACCGCATGTCCGACGATACGGTGGGCAGGGGCTGTCGCTTCCGGGCGGAACTGGTCGGGATGTCCGATGACAGCAATCCGGCCAACAACACGATGCAGATGATCACCAAGGTTGCGCTGCTGCCGGATCTGGTCGTCCTGCGGAAGGAAGGCCTGGCGGAGGTCTGGGTCAGGAATCAGGGTAAAGCGGCCGCAGGCTCCAGTCTCTTCCATTACGAGGCCTGCCTGTCCGAAGACGAGTTCTACTGCACCCATCCCAACCCGAAGAACAGCCCGAAGCACGTCTTTCGCGAGGTGGTGGTGCCGCCACTGGATCCAGGCAAGAGTTTCAAGGCCATGAAGTCCCCCTGGGAGCCGTTCGGAACGATTCCTGACCACGTCATCTGGCGCGCGACGGCGGATTTCGAGAAGGCGGTGCCGGAAAGCCAAGAGGGCAACAACGTGCTCAAGGGCGTGCGGTGACGCCAAGGTGCCGACCCGGTCGCCGTCGGCAGCGCTGCCATTGCGACGGGCCCGTGCCTGGCGCCTTGCGGGACGCCGATTTGCGGGAGGTGCTGCCGCTTTTTTCGCGAATCCGGCGCTCGGGCCTCCGGACCTGGACCCATTGCGGGTGGAAAAAGTCGTTTGACCTCGACCCGCGGAAGGCATACCGTGTGTGCGCAAACGTCGTGGTGAGCGACAGTCAGCCTGGCCCCGGCAAGGGGCTGTGGATGACCCAAGCCCGCTTATGGCCGTTTGCGCGCCAGCGTGCGGAGTTGTACGAGGGCGCGAGTAATTCGTTTATTTTCAGGAGTTTTATCTACGTGGCTACCGGTACTGTGAAGTGGTTCAATGCCCAGAAGGGCTATGGTTTCATACAGCCGTCGGACGGTTCCAAGGACGTTTTCGTCCACATCAGCGCGGTCCAGGCCGCCGGACTTCCGACGCTGAACGAGGGCCAGAAGGTCTCGTTCGAGGTCCAGACGGAGCGCGGCAAGCCGTCCGCGGGAAATCTCAGGGCCGACTGACGAACACCTTGAGCACTGACTCGAAGCCCCGGCTGGTCCGGGGCTTTTTTTTGGCTCT
>JAKLLP010000405.1 GCA_023150055.1 Gammaproteobacteria bacterium
CCGCAACATGGTTCCGAAGGGCACCCTTTATACGGAGGGCACTACACACCTGGTGATCAACCTGAGCTTTGCGCCGGATGGAACGCTCTGGGCATTCGATCCGTTCGCGCGGGCCGTCGTCCGCGTCGGGCCGGACGGCCGGCAGTTGCCGAACCACGACTTCGGCCAGCGCGGCTGGGGCAGCGTGGTGTTCGGCAAGGATGGTAGCGTCTACCTCTGCGAGTATCTCAAGGGCAGCAAGCCCTATGAGCGCGGTGCCATGCGACTGCTGGAGGGGACAAACGTGGTGGGCTATGGCCGCATCCAGAAGCGCAAGCCGGATCTGACCGTCGTCACGGAGTTCGACAACGAGACGGCGCCGTCACTGACCGGATTCCACGGTGTCACGCACTCGGCCATGCATCCGTCAGGGACATTCATTACCTACATCACCGATCTGAGTCACCGGGTGATGCGCTTCGATGTGCAGGAGGGGCACCAGATGTCCGATCTTGTCACCTATGAGCCCGGTGAGGGGCTCATGCGCAAGTGGACCACCGGCGTGGCCTATTTGCAGGACGGCACACTGCTGTTATTGCGCGGCAGCTTCATCGACCTGCTGGACGAGTCGGGCAGATCGCTGCGCACCATACCGCTCGATGAGTACGGCTACGCCATGATCCGCACCTGTCGGGACGAGCGCTACTGCCTGGTGACCAACATCTTCACCGGTATCATGTCCAAGGTCGATCTGAACGAGGGCCGCATCGTCGGCCAGATCGACACAGGGCTTGCCAAGCCCGCGCGCAGTCTTGCCGGTGTCTCGGAGTTTCCTGGTTGAGTTGAGGCTTAGAGCCCCAGGCCCTAGCGCCGCTCCGGTCGCCCGTCGATGCGGGGCCGGATCAGCATCGGCCCGTACACCCACACGAAGAGCGCGAAGGCTGCGAACCAGCCGCTGGCCGCAATGTCGATGAGCCTCAGATAGGAGTCAGGTGCCACCGGGCTGAGGATACGCACCAGCACGGCTGCGTTGAGCGCCACATAAGCGGCTACGGTGGCTGGTGCGGCCCTGAGAGGCCGACCCGTGTGACCGAGAGCGACTCGGGTCGTGACGGCAAGCACCATGACGCCGATGCCGCCCATCGTCAGGGCGTGCAGGGCCGCCGATCTCGGCAGCGGCAAGCCGAGCGTGGTCAGCCCGAGCAGCAGGAAGCCGATCGGCAGCCATGCGTAACCGACATGCAATACGGACAGCAGTGGCTCCGGCCGGGTCGTCGTTCCGCGCCAGCCCGACAGCCGCAGAGCGTGGAGAAATCCCGTCGCGAGCAGCACGGTACCGAGCGGTACGGCCGGCAGGTCCGCCCCGTTCGTCGCCAGGGTATCGGCGATTCCCGCCGCGCCAGTCATTGGCAGAATCGCCTTTTCTACCCAGGGCCTGATCACCGGTAGGTTGTTTCGTCCCTGCAGGCGGAGCCAGTTCGCGGTGAAGCTCGGGACGATGCGGCCCGCAATGAGCGTGATGAGCAACAGGATCAGGTAAGCAGCCAGGAGCACGGCGGGCCCGTCGGCGCCCGGCCACAGGGAGGCGCGGCCCAGGTGGAAGACCAGGTTGCACAATGCCACCAGCGCGAGCGCGGTCGCGATGCCGTAATTGCGCCGGCTCGCGCCCCCGACGATTTCCCGGATGGCGAGCAACGCCAGCAGCAGCGGGAAGCACATGTCTGCGATAGCCACTGCGCTGGCCGGCAGCGGCACACCCGGCGTCATGGCAATCCGGCCGAGCACCCAACCGCCGACCAGCGTCCCGAGGAGCGGTCCCGAGAGCTGCGGCCGCCCGGTCCAGGTCGCCACGGCAGTCAACAGGAAACCGGCTATGGCCGCGAGAGCGAAGCCGATGAGCATCTCGTGCGCGTGCCAGAGCACAGGTTCGGGCCGGGCTGCGGCCCAGCTGCCGCCATGCAAAGAGACGACCCAGAGAAAGAGCGCGAGCACGCTGAAACAGGCTCCCAGCAGGAAAAACGGCCGGAAGGCATAGTTCAGGATCGTCCAGGGCTGTCCGCTCATCGGGTTGGCATCCACTCACCGGGGAGGGCGCGCATGGTACCCCGCACCGATGGTTCGTTGCAGCTTCGGCTATCCGCAGCCCTCTGCTGTCTTGCAACCGGAGCGGTTTACACTAGAACCTATCGCAAAACTGCTGCGCGGTCGTGATCCGGGCTCGGGCGGTACTCGGAATCCTCACCTACTGGCGTGTATGCTGCGTTTCCACGCATGGTCTGGCGTAAAGCCATCGTGACGGAGGTGTCGCACTGGAAAGGCCTCCGTCCTTACCCGGCTGACGCCCGCTCGCGATGTTTTGCGACAGGTTCTGGTTTTGCCAACTTGGTCCGGTAGATCCGCCGGACCAGGAGGGGTGGTAATGCATAAGCGGCTGCACTTCGAGATTG
>JAKLLP010000406.1 GCA_023150055.1 Gammaproteobacteria bacterium
GACATGACTGCCAACGTCACCATTCGCACGGCCGAGCGCGAGGCCCTGGTGGTGCCGAACCCGACCGTGCAGCGCGAAGGGGCCGAGCGGTTCGTGTGGGTCGAGGGACCGGACGGTGGACTCGACCGGCGCAGCGTCACCGTCGGCACCCGCGACGCCGGCGTCACGGAAATCCGCTCCGGGCTCGCTGCGGGCGAGCGTGTCCTGCTCGACCCGCAACCCGGCAGCACGGGGGCAGACAGGACATGATCGAGGTCAGTCACATCGCCAGGACCTATACCCGTGGCGACGGCACGCCGGTGCCGGCGCTGAAGGATGTCTCGTTCACGATCGGTCACGGCGAGTTCGTCACCGTGCGCGGCGCCTCCGGCTCGGGCAAGTCCTCCCTGCTGAACATCCTCGGCTGTCTCGATACGCCGACCGCCGGCCGCTACCTGCTCGATGGCGAGGACGTTTCGCGGTACAGCGATCAGCAACGCTCGCGCATCCGCAACCGCAAGATCGGCTTCGTGTTCCAGTCCTTCAACCTGCTGCCGCGCACGACGGCGGTCGAGAACGTCGAGATCCCGGCGCTCTATGCCGGCGGCGCCATCGACCGCGAGCGCGCCTTGCGGATCCTCGGACGGGTGGGTCTGGCGGAGCGCGCCGCGCATTTCGTCTCCGAGCTTTCCGGTGGCGAGCAGCAGCGCGTGGCGATCGCGCGGGCCCTCATGAACGATCCACCGCTGCTGCTCGCCGACGAGCCGACCGGCAACCTCGACTCGGCAGCCGGTGAATCGATCATGAGGCTGCTCGTCGAACTGCATACGGAGGGGCGCACCATCGTGCTCGTGACCCACGACGAGAGCGTCGCCGCTTACGCGCATCGCGAGATCCTGATTCACGATGGGGGAATCGCCGCCGACCGGATTCGCGCCCAGCCGCGGACCGCGGGGCGGAGCGGCTGAAGGGTTACGGTCATGGGAATCACCAGGGTTCTGGTTCTCGCCCTGCGCACTCTGCGGCGCAACCGCCTGCGCAGCCTGTTCATGATGCTCGGCGTCACCGTGGGCATCGCCTCGCTCACCGCGCTCGCCTCTGTCGGGGAGGCGACGAAGCAGGAGACCATGCGGCGCTTCAAGCGCATGCTCGGCACCTTCGATGTGGTGATCATCAACCCCGGCGCTTCCACCACGCGCGGCATGCCCTCGGTGGCCACCGTCCCGCCGGTATTGAAACAGGAAGACGCCGACGCGATCGCGCGCGAGGTGTCGCTGGTGCGGCAGGTCGCCACCATGCAGTTCGCGGTCGACGTGGACGTCAAGTACCGCGACCGCACCGTCAGTCCCTCGATCATCGGCGTCTCGCCCAACTGGACCGAGGTTCGCGGCGAGGACATCGCCTACGGCGCCGGCATCACCGAGGAGGACAACGCTTCGCTGGCGCGGGTCGCCGTGATCGGCGAGGACGTGCGCAAGGCGCTTTTCCCCGCCGAGGACCCGCTCGGCAAGCAGATCCGTATCGCCGACGTGCCCTTCCAGGTGAAGGGCGTACTCGCCCCGCGTGGCGTGGGTCCCGGCGGCTCCTCCATGGACAACAATCTCGTGATCCCGGTCAGCACCGCCTCGCGGCGGCTGTTCAACCGCGATTATTTCACCGGCATGATGGCGCAGCTCGAGGATCCCGCGCAGGCAGAACGCGCCATCGCCGATATCACCGCGCTGCTGCGCGAACGCCACGGCATCGTCCCACCCGCCGAGGACGACTTCTTCGTCACCAGCCCCCAGGCGCAGGTCGATCGCATCACGGATGTTGGCTCGACGCTTTCGAAGGTGCTCGTCGGAGTCGCCGTGATCGCCACGCTCATCGGCGGCACGGTGATCATGAGCCTGATGCTGATCGCCGTATCGGAGCGGCGCCGCGAGATCGGCGTACGCCGCGCGGTAGGGGCGAGCCGCGGCGACATCATGCGGCAGTTCCTCGCGGAAGCCGCCGTGGTCTCCTTCGCCGGCGGGTTGCTCGGCATCATCGTCGGCCTCGCCGGGGCGGCGGTCGCCGCGGCCATCACCCGGCTGCCGCCGGCCATTCTCTGGGAGGTCATCGTCGGCTCCGCGGCGCTCTCGGCGGTCATCGGTCTCGTCTTCGGCCTGCAGCCGGCATGGCGCGCCGCCAACGTCGACCCGATCGAGGCGCTGCGTTCCTGATGGCGCGGTGATGGCGGTCAGCTGGAGCACCTGGCGCCACCTGATGCGCACCGCGCTGCGCCAGCTGTGGCGCTACCGGCTGCGTTCCACGCTGGTGATCCTCTGCGCGGCGCTCGGCGTTGCCGGAGCCATTACCGCGGTGAACTACGCCTCGGGCGGGCGCGCGCAGGTGCTGGAAAAGATCCGCCGCCTCGGCACCAACGTGGTCGTGGTGAGCGCCGAGCAGAGTCGTGC
>JAKLLP010000407.1 GCA_023150055.1 Gammaproteobacteria bacterium
GGGGGATGGCTGGCAGTCTTATCCCCAAATGCTGGCTCGTCACCGCTCGAGGGTGATTGCGATGGAGCCTGACCTGCTGCCATCGGCCCGTGAGCTTATGGAGCTGGCGCAGGCCGAATTTGCCGCGGGCAGGACGGTATCGGCCGCGCAGGCACTGCCGGAATACCTCGGCCATGAGCCGGCATACCGCATGTAATTGCGACTGGTAAGGGAGATCTATGCTTCGAAGTCCGCGCCTGGGGAACCTGTTCGGCCTGCTCGGATGCACCGGGCTCATGGGCTACGCCCTGTATGCCCAATATGGCCTCGGGCTCGAGCCATGTCCGCTCTGCATATTCCAACGCCTGGCGGTTATCGGCCTCGGAGTGGCCTTCGCAGCGGCAACCCTGCACGCGCCCGCTGTCGTCGGCAGGCGGGTCTACGGCGGCCTGATGCTCGTCGTGGCCGCGGCCGGCGTGGGCGTTGCGGGCCGCCACCTGTGGCTGCAGAGCCTGCCGCCGGAACGTGTCCCGGCCTGCGGCCCGGGGCTCGATTACATGCTCGAGAGCTTTCCCCTGCTGGAGACGCTGCAGACGGTGCTGTCGGGGTCTGGTGAGTGCGCCAAGGTCGACTGGGAGTTGCTCGGCGTCGCGATGCCGGGCTGGGTAATGGTGAGCGTCCTGGCGCTCGGTGGGTTCGGGGTCTGGAACAACTGGCGGCGCGCATCGTAGTCGCAGCCTGTCCCGGTCATCGCTCGAGCAGCATGCGCTCCAGGATCGCGAGGTAGACATGCCTGAGCCGATCGACGTCGGCAATCGCGATGTGCTCGTTCACCTTGTGTATCGACGCATTCACGGCGCCGAATTCCACGACATGAGCACCGTGGGGCGCGATGAAGCGACCGTCGGACGTGCCGCCCCCCGTGGATAGCTCTGGAGTGAGGCCGGTCACGGACCGGACCGCCTCTCTCACGCCATTGACCAGCTCGCCTACCGGCGTGAGAAATGGTTCTCCGGACAGGTGCCAGCGCAGTTGGTAGTCGAGGCCGCGCCTGGTCAGAATGGACTCCACGTGGTCCTGCAGCTCGCGATAAGTCCACACCGTCGAGTAACGGAAATTGAACCGGGCCTCCAGTTTGCCCGGTATCACGTTGGGCGCGCCTTCGCCCGCCGCGATCTGGACTACCTGGAAGCTCGACGGCGGGAAAAACTCGTTTCCTTTGTCGATCGGCTCATATAACTCGGAAATCAGCGGCGCGAATAGTTGGATCGGGTTTCGCGCCAGTTGCGGGTAGGCCACGTGGCCCTCGATGCCGTGCACGGTCAGGAAACCGGTGAGTGATCCACGCCGACCGATGCGGATCGTGTCGCCGAGTTCCGCAGCACACGATGGCTCGCCGATCACGCACCAGTCGATCCGCTCGCCACGTTCACCGAGTGTCTCCAGGACCCGGAGGGTGCCGTCGCGCGCACGACCCTCCTCGTCGCTGGTGACGAGAAAGGCGATCGACCCCTTGTGGGAGGGATGGCGGGCGACGAACTCCACCGTGGCGTCCACCATGGCTGCGAGACTCGACTTCATGTCAGCGGAACCACGTCCGTAGAGCAGCCCGTTGCGCATGACGGGTGCGAAAGGCCCGCTCTCCCAGAGGGTGAGGTCGCCGGCCGGCACGACGTCGGTGTGCCCCGCAAAGCAGAACAACGGACCCTCCGTGCCGCGTCGCGCCCAGAGATTGCTGACATCCGCGAACGGCATGCTCTCGATCCGGAATCCGGCCGGCGCCAGCCGGGCGGCGAGCAGGGCCTGGCAGCCCCTGTCCTCGGGCGTGACCGAGGGCAGTGCGATGAGAGTCCTGGCAAAGTCCAGCGTGTCACTCATCGGGTTCTTCCGGTTCACTCCGAGCGCAGCAGTTCATTGATGGCGACCTTGGCACGGGTCCTGGCATCGACCCGCTTGACGATGACGGCGCAGTACAGGCTGCACTTGCCATCGGCAGAGGGCAGGGCGCCCGGGACGACCACGGCGCCTGCCGGCACCCGACCGTAGATCACCTCATCGCGCTCCCGGTCGTAGATGCGCGTGCTGCTGCCGATATAGACGCCCATGGAGATTACCGCGCCTTTTTCCACGATAACCCCTTCGACGATCTCAGAACGCGCCCCGATAAAGCACCCATCCTCGATAATCGTGGGATTTGCCTGCAACGGTTCGAGCACGCCGCCGATGCCGACGCCGCCGGACAGGTGCACATTCCTGCCAATCTGGGCGCAACTGCCTACTGTGGCCCAGGTATCCACCATCGTGCCGCAGTCCACATAAGCCCCGATATTGACGTACGAGGGCATCAGCACGACCCCGCGTGCCACGTAAGCGCCGCGTCGTACGACAGCCGGTGGCACGACCCGAACGCCGGAGGCTGCCAGCTCGGATTC
>JAKLLP010000408.1 GCA_023150055.1 Gammaproteobacteria bacterium
GGTCGTGGAAGTCCTTCACCCTGGAGAACGGCATGATGCCGTGCATGGGTACCCAGCGCTCGCCCTTGGGGCCGAGGATCGGGTACAGCGGAATGAACGGCATGGCGCGGATCACGGTGGGAATGGTGTTGGCCGTCTCCTGCCCGAACGACGCCATGGCGCGGCGCAGGACGGCGAGCTTGCCGTTGATCTCCGCCTTCGAGACGCCTTCCACGGTGTAATGCGCCGAGTAATTGTGCCCGGCGAGGAAGCGCTTGCCGGCAGCGGCCATCTTCGTCAGGCGCACGGCGGCATCGACGGGATTGCGCGAAGTCTTCGCCACGGCCATTGCCGCGGTAATCGCGTCCTTGGTGCTCGCCTTGCCGAGCTGGCCCTGCTGCAGCTTCGGATCGAGGCCGAAATTGTCCGCCGTGACGTTCTCGCGCGCGGCAGCCGCCATGCCACCGGCCATCTGCTCGAAGGTCTCGAAGCCGAACGAGGCCGCGCCGGAAAACGGCGGGTCCTTGATGAGACGCAGGCTGATCGCCGCCTTGATGCCGAGCGCGCCCGCGTCACCGCAGAAAAGCCCCGTGAGATCCGGCCCGTACCAGCGAAAGAACGGCACGCCGTTGGCGGCTGCGGCCGAGCCGGTGCGCAGGATCTCGCCATTGGCGAGCACGATATCGAACGAGAGAATCGCATCGGCCGAGATGCCGTAGTTGCTCGTACCGAGGCTCGCGCTGTTCTGCGAGGCCGAGCCGCCCACCGTCGCCTTGAGCCCCGAGAACGGACCCCAGAACGAGGTGCGCAGGCCTTTCGCCTTGAGCGCCTGCCACATGTCGTGCCAGGTCACGCCCGGCTCGACTGTGACGTACATGTCCTGCTCGTTGATCTCGATGATGCGGTTGAGCCGCGAGGTATCCACGAGGAGCGAATTCGGGGTCGCCGGCAGGTAGCCGTCCGTGTAGGAGGCCCCGCCCCCGCGCGGCACCAGCGCCACGCCGGCTGCCGCGGCAATACGCACGATGGCCTGCAGGTCAGCGGTGGAGCCCGGCCGCAGCACCGCGATCGGCAGCTCGCGGAAGTTGTAGACGTCCATCGCGTGGAACTCGCGCTCGGCCGGGTCGGTGAGCACATGCCCGCTGCCGATCGCGGCGGCGAGTTGTTGCAGGAGATCGGTCGCTTGCTTGGGGTTCGCGGACATGGCAGGTCACCGGGCCCTTGTACGGTTTTCGTTGCTGGCGGGAACCCGATCCAGGCTCTCGGACCGGGCAGCCCCGCGATTACTGCAGGGATGTTAACAGGTTGACGTAAGTCGCCGCGAGACGGCCGGCGGGGCGGGTCTCCAGCGACTGTGAACGGCATCAACGACGCCGCCCGCCGACATAATCAGAATATGCCGCACAGTCGGAAAAACGCCTTTCCCAGCACCGCAGCGAGAGACAGCGCCGTGTACCGAGATCATTTTCATATGCGTGAGCGCCCCTTCACCCAGGCCCCCGGGCAGCGTTTCTTCACGGCGAACGCCACCGTCGACGAAGTGCTCGAGCGGCTCGGCCACGTACTGAGCGCCCGGGACGGGATAGCGCTCCTCACCGGCGGGCCCGGCGTCGGCAAGACGACCCTGGTCGAGCGGGCCATCGGTTCCGTCGCGGACCAGGTCACCGTGGCGCGCGTCGATCTGCGCTATGGCGAGGCGGAGGACTTGTACGCGGCGATCCTGCTCGCCCTCGGCGAAGAAGCGGCAGGGCTGCGGCCGGTGCAGGCGCTATATGCACTGCGACACGTCATGGGCCGCCATGTCCGCGAGGAGCAGCGGCTGCTGCTCTGCCTGGATCTCGGCAGCATCAGCACGGAAGTGGCGAAGCATCTGCTGCGAATCGCCAATCTCGCCGGCGAACACGACTGCCAGATGAACATGGTGCTGATGGGGCCGCATACACTCCATCAGCAGCTCGACCTGCCGGCGCTCATACAGCTCCGCCAGCGCGTCATGCTCCGTCACCGGGTGCGTCCGCTGACGCTGGCGGAAACCGACCGCTACATGCGTCAGCAGGTCGATGCCGTCGGCGGCGATGTCGCCGCCCTCATATCCAACAACTTCTCTGCGGCCGTTTATTGCTATGTCGCCGGTGTGCCGCGGCTCATCAATACGCTGGTGGATGCGGTCTTCGCCGATGCCGCCCTGCAGGAGCAGCAGCGCCCCGAGAGCAGCCTGGTGCGGCGGACCGCGGAGCAACTCGGCTGGAAGCCCATTACCCCGAAGCCGGCCGCGGATGCGGCGGCGCGCCAGGCGCTGCTCACCTTCGCGGTGGTGGGCGGGGGCGCCACCGGCGTCGAGATGGCGGGGGCGATCGCCGAATTGGCGCACTGGGCGCTGGCCGACGA
>JAKLLP010000409.1 GCA_023150055.1 Gammaproteobacteria bacterium
CAGCAGGTGCTGCAGGCGCTGCAGGACGCGCTGCGGGCGGACCATGCCCACACCCAGATCACGCAGGTGTCGCCGCTCGCGCTGGTCGAGATGACCCGCAAGCGCACGCGCGAGAGCCTGGAACATATTCTCTGCGAGCCGTGTCCTACCTGTAGCGGTCGGGGCTCGGTGAAAACGGCCGAAACCGTGTGTTACGAGATTTTTCGGGAAATTCTCCGCCAACATCGACAATTCAGCGTCCGCGAGCTGGTGGTTCTCGCCCATCAGGACGTGATCGAAATGCTGCTCGATGAAGAATCCGGGAGCCTTGCAGAACTGTCTGATCTGACCGGCAAGCCGATACGGCTGCAGGCGGAGGCACAGTATGCGCCCGACCAGTTCGACGTCATGCTGATCTGAACGCCCATGACGCAGCGTAAACGGCCTGCCCTGCGGTGGCTGCTGTACCTGGCGGCCGCTGCCATGATCACGCTGGCATTGCTGGTCGGCCTCTTGCGATTGCTGCTTCCGCTCGCCCCCCAGTACCAGGAGGACATTCGCGCCTGGGCGAGTGCCGCGACAGGCTACGAGGTACAGTTCAAGCGAATCAGCGCGGGCTGGCCGCTGGCCGGCCCGGAGCTGTCGTTCTACGAGGTAAGCCTGACCCTGCCGGGTGGACGCTCGCCGCTGGTGTCGGCGCGTGAGCTATCCGCCGGTGTGAGTCTCTTGCGGCTGCTCGCCGACGGGAAACCCTCGGTGGGACATATCGCCGTGCGCGGGATGCGCCTCGAGGTCGAGCGGACCGAGGACGGACAGTTGACGGTCCAGGGACACGGACTCGATGAACTGCTGCCGAGGCCGAGCGCGGAGGGCAGCAGGCATCTGCGGATCGAACTCGAGGACATCGCCATCACCTACGTCGATGCGGCACGTGAGCCGGCTTTGATCTCGGTGACGCTGGAGGAGCTGTCGGCGCAGCTTGCCCCGGAACGGCTGGAGGTTGCGGCAAGGCTTGCTCTGCCGGAGGCGCTTGGCCGTGAGATCAACGCGGATATCTCGGTACCGCTGCCTCTGCCGAGCCCGCTGGCGATGCCCGCGGACTGGGAGTTGGCGATCAGCGGCAGCGATCTCAACCTGGTGCGGCTCGCTACCTTCGGGCTCGGTAGCGCTGGACCGCTTGGAGCCGCCACGGGGGACGTCACCCTCGGCGGGACATTTCGCGGCGGCAAAGCCGACGCATTCAGCGCGGAGGTCGGCCTGCGCGACCTGGCCCTGGTCGCACCGGGTGGTGAGGGCCTGGAGGTCTATGAGAGGCTTGCCGGGCAGGCCAGTTGGTCGCGCCTGAGCGACGGTTGGCAGATCTCGGTGGGGGGGCTGCGTATCCGCCGGGGTGGCAAGAGCTCACCCGAGGGCGATGCTGAGCTTCGTTATCAGGAAGGAGACGAGGCGAGTCCCGAGCGTTGGAGCGGCCGCGCGAAGTTTCTGCGGCTCGGGGACCTGTTGCCCATGGCCCGCGGTGTGCTCGCCGGCAGCGAGCTCGAGGCGCGCCTTCCCCGCCTGCTCACGGGCGACCTGCGTGATCTCGACCTGGCGTTTTCCGCCAGCGCGGAAGAGCCGTCTGCCTACCGGCTGCGCGCCGCTTTCGAGCGGCTCGGTTACGCCGCCGAGTCAGGGGAGGTCGCCGTCGAGGGTTTGACGGGCACCGTCAGTGCCGACGGTGACGGTGGCCGCCTCGAACTCGCCAGCCGCGATGCGCGGATCGTGCTGTCACAATGGTTCAGCGGCCCGCTCGAGGCCGAGGAGATTGACGGGCTCCTGATCTGGCGCACCAGCGCCGACGGGGTGCGCGTGCTCAGTGACGATATCGTCGCCCGCGGGTCCGGTATCGACATCCGCTCGCGGCTCGAGTTGCGTTTTCCGGCTGACGACACTTCCCCGTCGATCGATCTCAAGGCCACGGCAAGCGCCGCCGAAGCGCCGCAGGTGTTGCGGTACCTGCCGCTGCGACGGTTCCCGCCGAAAGTGGTCGGCTGGTTGCAGCGGGCGGTCATCGCCGGCCGGGTGCCGCGGGTGACCGCGGAATTTCGCGGGCCGCTGCGCGAGTTTCCGTTCGACAAAGGCGAGGGTGTCTTCCGCGTCGTGCTTGATCTCGAGGACGGCACGCTCGATTACGCCGACGGCTGGCCGCCGGTCGAGGACCTGGATGGGGAGGTCGTCTTCGATGGCGTCAGCCTCTACTCGAACACCAACAAGGCACGCATCGGCAACCTTCCGGTGGTCGATTATGCGGTTCGCATCCGCGATCTGCGCAAGGGAGTGCTGACCCTGTCGGGTCGACAGACCACCGGGCTCGACCGGGTGTTTGGCTTCCTCGAGGCT
>JAKLLP010000040.1 GCA_023150055.1 Gammaproteobacteria bacterium
CGCGAATGCGATCACCGTGAACCTCGTCGCGCACAACCAGCGCAGCTCGAGCGGCACGCTGAGCACGCTCAAGTGGGCGACCTGCGCGCCGACGGGCGCCACCAATCCCTGTCTGAGCACCAACTCCGGCACCACGGGCGGCGCCTGGTCGCTCGCGAACGCCACGGGATCGACGGCCACCTGGGACTGGAATCCGGCGACCGGCGTGCTGACCAGCAGCGGGCTGTTCCAGACCACGTCTTTCGTCAGCAGCAACGCCAATGGGTCGCCGGTCATCAGCGACAAGGTCGTCGACATGGTGATCGACACCACGAACGACACGACCACTGCCACCAGCTATAACTGCGTCGAGGGCACTTTCCTGGCCGGTGTCGGCGCGCACGGTTGCGCCAACGTGAGTCTCGGCGATGACACCGTCTACGACAGCGCGGTCGTCTACAACGTCGGCGGCGGCGCCAACTGCGTACAGCGCACGCTCGGCGGCGACGACGTGAGCACCGGCAACCCCCGGTCGTTGGCCAGCACCGCGGGCGGCGGCGGCTGCGACCCGGGCGACGGGGCGTTCAACCTCTGGACCGTGGTCTCCTACACCGGGCCGGGTGGAGAGTTGATCGTTTCGAATGGCATCGACATTGCCACCGCAGGCACCAACTACCTGACCTTCCAGGTCGTGCCGCTGCCCGCAGCCGCCTGGCTGCTCGCCCCCGCAGTCCTCGCCGCGGCGCGCTTCAGCCGCCGGCGGAAGGCCGCCTGATCCCGCGAGCAGGCCTCGTTACGACCCCGACCGGAAACCCCGCCACCTGGCGGGGTTTCGTCTTTCTGGTGGCGAGCGCAACGCGTCGCCCGAGGGTCCGGCAGGGCCGCGATAGGCAGCGACCGCAGTGACACGCTGCCGGTATCTCGCGTCGTCGATTACGTGCGACTACTCATTGGCCTGCCTGCGCTCGATGCCGCTTTCATGAATAGCGCGGGCTAAGTCGTCACTTCGTAGAAGATCCGGCGGGCCGTTTCCGCGCCGATCATCTTCGCCATCATGCCCTGTGCCTTGTCCTGGGTGCGTATATCGGTCACGAACTGCTCGCGCCGGCGGCCGATCGCGGCGAGCCGCTCGGGATCGGGCTCCGGCCGGTTGGCTGCAGCGAGATCGAGGTACACGCGCAGATACTCGAAGCCACAGCGCATGAAGTCGTCGAAGCGCTCTCTCGTAAACATCCCGTAGATGCCCGCCGGCGTGCGCCACTTGAGCATCCACTCCGGGTAACGGTCATCGCACTCGAAGGACGGATACCGGTCACGGACGGCACACAACGGGCCGACCCACTTGTCGACATAGGCCTCATCCGTGAACGGACAGTTGACGTTGACGTGCGCAATCAGCTTGCGCCCGGTGAGAAGACAGAAGAACAGGAAGACGGGTGTGTCGTACGACGTATCGGGATAGACGATGAAGTTCATCTGGCTGAGGGCCGGCAGCCTGACGTCGAAGCGCATGCCGAAGATCTTGTGGTAGCCGGCCGCCCGCCAGTTCATGTGCCGGGCACGCAGGATTTTCAGGAAGGAGCGCGGTTCGGCGAGTTCTCCGGGGAGCGCGACCGGCTCGAGATGCAGCCGCCCGTCGACGAGCGCAATGAGATCCTGGAATCGCCGTTCCAGGTCGTAGTCATCGCGCCCCGCTCCTGCCTGTCCGGACATGCAACACCGCCGGCGCAGGGGCCGTCAGTCGCCGGCCTGTCCCGCGGCAGCGAGCTTTTCGAAATCGCAGGTGAAGTCATGGAAGGTGTGATTGGGCTCGAACGCCAGCGCCCGGTAGGTCACGTGTCCGTAGCCCCCGACGAGTGAGGTCGGCTTGATCAGCCCCGCGGTCGGAATCACGCCACCGAAGTTCCGTCGGCCGCGAAAGAGCATCGGGTCCCAGCCATGATACATGAACATTACACCCGGCTGCATGGCTGCGCTGACATTGGCCATGGCGGTGAACTCCCCGTGGCTGTTGAACACGCGAATGAGTTCTCCGTCCGCCACCGCACGCGCGCGGGCGTCCTCGGGGCTGACGTAGACATCCGGCTCACCGCGGCGCAGGTTCAGCAGGAAGCCATCGTCGGTCCACATGCTGTGGATGCCGTGCCGTACATGCCCCATCGTGAACTGCAGGGGATAACCCTCGAGCCTCAGTGGGTCCTTGTGACCGGGCAAAGCCTCATCCTCCGCGAGAAACCACTCGTGGTCGAGGTAGAACTGCTGCCGGCCGGTCAGCGTCGGATAGGGCTCTCTGCCCTCCACCGCCCGCAGCATCACCGATCCGTAGGGCGCCTTCGGACCGTAAACGACGCGCTCGGTGTCGGCGTTGCGCATCAGGCCGGCGGCGGCCATCTCCTCGAAGGGTACCTTCGGAACGCCTTCGTCGCGATCGATTAGGAACTGGATCACGTCGAGGGTGGAAGTGATCTTTCCCCCATGGCGATATAGCTGGTGCACCTGCCCCAGGTCGCGGGGCAGTGGCTGACCGACGAAATCATCCATCACCGGACCGATGTTGCGCTCCCTCGCGCGCCGGCTGATGGCCTCGGCGATGCGGTCGATCGCGGTCCAGTCGTCCACCGCTTCGCCGAGCGGCGGCACGGCGATATCGAGCACCTGCACGTACGGCGTCCTCGCCTCCAGCATGAAGTCCTGGCGCTCGTAGTGGTGCGCGATGGGCAGCACGTAATCCGCGTACATGGCGGTGACACCCATGTCAGGCGTCATAGAGACGATGGTGGCGAGTTTCTCGAAAGCCTGGGCGCGCCAGTGGCTGCCGGAAGCGCGCCAGTTGGCGGTATTGCTGCCGGCGAAGAAGCCCATTTTCCAGGGGCGCTCGGCATAATCCGGGAACCAGCCCCGGCGGACGGACTCCTGGTAATGGCGATCGAAGTGCGCCGCCAGTTCCTCGCCGTAGATTTCCTCGTTGAGCCTGCGTCCCCCGGCATGCGTGTAGTCCCAGCGGGACAGCGTCGCCACGCGGAAGGTCGGCGGCACATCGGCCATCATGAAGGCGAGCTGGCTGTCGACGCGCGCAAGGTTCTCAAGTTGCAGGCCGCCACCCGCCTTGCCGAGGTTGCCCGTCAGCGACAGCAGCAGCATGAACGAGCGCTGCAGGAGGTCGCCGTGCAGCCATTTGCACATGCGATAGCCGCTGAAGATCATCGCCGGCTTCGCCTGCGCGAACTTCAGCGCCACCTCGCGAATATTGGCGGCGTGCACGCCGGTCATCGCGGCAGCTTTCTCAGGCGTGTAGTCCCGGAGCCGCGTCTTCAGCAATTCGAATACCGTCGTCACTTCGACCGGGCCCGACACGGTCTGGATCGTCCAGCGTCCCTCCAGCGCCGGGCGGAGCTTCCCAAGCAGGAGGCTGCCGGCCGGGATGACTGCCACCGGCGAGCCGGGCGGCGGCGGCGGATTGCCCGTAGCGGGCGCCGGAACGGCCCGGGAGGTCACCGTGTCCCACAGGTAAAAGAGGTTGTCGCGCCCGTCGCCGCTGACGTCGGTCTCGCGCAGGAAACGCTGGTTGTCGACGCGCACGAGGAACGGCAGATCGCTCTGCTCGCGCAGGTAGTCCGCGTCGAACAGGCGGTTTTCGACGATGACCTGCGCCATCGACAGCGCGAGCGCCGCGTCCGTACCCGGCTTCGGGTTGAGCCAGCGGCTGGCGTGCATTGCCGTCGGTGTGAACTCCGGCGAAATGGCCACGACCTCGGTGCCGTTGTAGCGTGCTTCCCAGAAAAAATGCGCGTCCGGGATGCGGGTCACCGCGGGATTGCAGTACCACACGAGGCAACAGCGTGACTTGTACACCGCCGCCATCGTGTCGCCGAGCAGGGGCTCGCCGACGGTCATCATGACCCCGGTAGGCAGGTCGCCGACGCCGGCGAATGCTTCGGGCAGCTCGATACCGGTGACGGTGCCGAAGCGGCCAAGGGCGGCAAATGAAGCGCGCTTGAGCACCATCTGGGTGCCGAGATCGAAGGTGATCGAGCGTGGGCCGGACTCCACGTAATGATCGATGAAGCGATCGGCGATCTCGTTCATCGCCTGCTCCCAGCCGATGCGCTCCCACCTGCCCTCACCGCGGCCGCCAACACGTTTCATCGGGTAAAGCACGCGTTGCTTCCCGTACATGTACTTCGCGTGGCGCAGCCCTTTCTGGCAGCCGCGCGGGCCGTAGTCGGGCGCATCCTCCGAGCGCCCGTACTCGCCCTGCTGCTCCTCGCGCCAGACAATGCCGTTTTTCACATAGACATTGAACGCGCAGTTGCCGGTGCAGTTGGTGCCGTGCGTACCGCGCACGACACGGTCCCAGGTCCACTTGCGCCGCATCAGGTCTTCCCAGCGTCCGTAGGGCCCGGCGAGTTCACCGGCACCTGTCTGCGCCGCTCCGGCATAGCGCAGCGATAACGCCGCCACTCCGCCGGCGAGGAACTGCCGGCGGTTCGCGCCGTTGCCGGGCAAGCTGGATTCGATCTTCTGTTCCGCGCCCATTGCCAATCCCCAGTTGGTTAACGTTGCCCGTGCGCCCCGGGCGCCACCAACGGGCGCTCCGCACAGCGGTTGAGTGCCAGCTCGACGAGCGGCATGCGGTCGTTGCCGAAGAACATGTTCTCGCCCACGAACATCGTGGGCGAGCCGAACCCGCCGCGTGACTTCAGCTCGTGGGTATTGCTCTCCAGCAGCTCGCGAGTGACCGGGTCCCCGGCGCGGCCGATGAATTCCGCCCGGTCCAGTCCTGCCGCCACCGCACAGGCGGCGACGACATCGAGCGAGTCGATATCCTCGAGCGCGTTGAAGCAAGCCTCGAAGACGCACTCGCTGTAGGGCTCGATGCGGCCGAGCGCCTGCGCCACGACAGCCCCCCGCTGCGCCCACAGCGCAGGCACGGGAAAAGGCCCGGCATGCCGCATGCGCACCCCACAGAACTCTGCCCAGTCGGCCAGGTCCTTCTTCGCGTAACTGGCGCGTGCCGGATCCGTGGCCGGCCCAGCCGTGGCGCGATGCCGGCCCAACTCCTCGATGAGGATCGGCTTCCAGACGATCCGCGCCGAGGTGCGCAGCGCCACCTCACGCAACCGCGCAAATGCCAGCCGGGTCCACGGGCAACCGTACGTGTAAAAAAAGGTGACCTCCGCCATCGGGCTCAGTCGCCGCCACGCAGGGCCGTCTTCAGCACCTTGCCATTGGCATTGCGGGGGATGCGCCCGATGAACGCCACTACCTTGGGCGTCTTCATCCCGGAAATCCGTCCCTCGCAAAACCGCAGGATATCGTCGGCGGCCAGCTCCGCGCCCGCCCGCGCGACGATGAACGCCTTCAACTTCTCGCCCCACTTCTCGTCCGGTATGCCGACGACCGCCACTTCGGCCACGCCGGGGTGCTGCAACAGCACGTCCTCGATCTCGCGCGGATAGATGTTGACCCCACCGGATATCACCATGTCTTTCTTGCGATCGACGATATAGACGTGACCGTCCGCATCGCGCCGCGCGAGGTCGCCCACCGTCACCCAGCCATCCCGCCAGGCCTCCGTGGTCGCCTCGGGCTTATTCCAATATCCATTGAATAAATATGGACTTGCCGAGAACAGCTCACCTACTTCATCGACAGCACAGAGGCTGCCGTCGTCGCGCCGGATCTCGACCTCGGTCGCCGGGAAGGGCTGGCCGACGCAGTTACGCTTGCGCAGCTGGTCCGCGGGGCGCAGGTTGGTCACGATCCCGGCCTCGGTGGAACCGTAAGTCTCGTGCAGGAGTCCCTCGCCGAAGTAAGCGACGAGTTTTTCCTTCATCGGTTGGGGTAGCGGCGCGGCGTTCGAGATGACGGCCCGCAGCGTGCACGGGCGGCAGCGTTCCAGCAACGCCGGCTCGAGCGACATCAGCGCGTGAAAATGAGTGGGTACCCCGAAAAACCCGGTCATCGCCCCATCGCCGAGCCGTCGCAACACCTCTTCCGGGTCGAACTTCTCCAGGATTTCGCAGTGCCCTCCGGCCAGCACCGGCCCGAGGGCGAAGAGCATGCCGGCGCCATGACACATCGGGGCGATCGCGAGAAAGCGGTCGTCCGGCCCGAAGCAGCCGTATTCCATGGCCATGGCGAATGCGGTGAGGGCCCGGGATCGCTGGCTGACCAGGACGCCCTTTGGCTTGCCGGTGGTGCCGGAGGTGTAGGGGATCGTGAAAACGCTCCACTCCGGAATCAGCAGCGACCCTGCGGTCGGACGGGCCCGCTCCAGCCAGCCCTCGAAATCCGGCCCGATGACGATGACCTGCCGAACGGTCCCGAAACTGCTGTCCGCAAGTGCCGCCGCCAGATCCGACGTGGTGAACAGCACGCGCGCTTCGGCGTCGTCGCAGATCGCCACCATCTCGGCGGGCGTCAGCCGCGGATTGATGGTCGCCAGCGGCATGCCTGCCTGCGAGGCGCCGAAAACGATCTCCATGTACTCGATCGAGTTGGGCGCGATGATCGCGGCATGCTCACCGGCCCGCTGCCCCGCCAGCAGCGCCGCGGTCACCCGGTTCATGCGATCGACCAGCTCGGCATAAGTGCGCCGACGCCCGCGATGCGTAAAGGCGATCTTCTGTGGGGCGCGCTGCATCGCCGAGCGCAGGGCTCCCGCCATGGTCAGGTGCCTGAAGGAGAATGGCAGCTCTACGTTACGCGTTTCCACCTGTGGCTGCCTCGCTCCTCAATGCGGCAAGCGGAACACCCGCAAGGCATTTTCACGCATCATCAGGCGCAGGGCTTCATCCCGCATCCCGAGCTCGTCGATCTCGGCGACCGCGCGCTCGGGATCGATCACCGGCCAGTCGGTGCCGAACAGTACTTTTTCGCGTCCGTAGCTGTTGGCGTAATGCACGAACGGGGCCGGCCAGTGCCGGGGCGCATAGGCGTCGCCGGCCGTGTACACATTCTCGTGCTTCCAGCACATCGAGATCATTTCCTCCGTCCAGGGTACCCCGATGTGGATGCCGATGATGCGCAACTCGGGGAAATCTATGGCCACGCGGTCGAGGCAGATCGGCCGGCCGACGCTCGGCAAGCGGCGATGGCGCGAGTACACGAGGTTGTGCCCCACCTGCATCATGATCGGGATATCGAGCTCACAGCACTTCGCGTAATAGGGGTAATACCTGGCGTGGTCCGGGGGCAGCTCGCACCAGTGCGGGTAAAGATGCGCACCCACGAAGCCGTACTCACGCACCGAGCGCTCGAGGTCCCGCAGCCCCTGCATGCCACGAAACGGATCGACCCCGGCAAGTCCCGAGAAACGTTCGGGATACTGCCGACAGACTTCGTGCACCCGCTCGTAGGGAATCTCGAAGGACCCGCGGACGTTGATGTCCCCTGCCCTGACCGCAATCAACAGCGAACGCTCGATACCGGCCCGATCCATCTTCTGCAGGTAGCGCTCGATGGTGACGCCACCGCGGATGTCCTCCGGCATGCGCACCTGCGCCTTGAAGTCCTCGTCCAGCCCGGTCCGGCCGTTGGCGACCTCGTCGGGCGTGAACAGGTTACAGACGATATCGATCGAGCCCGCTATCATCACCAGCCGTCCATGTCCCAGTCGCCGGTGGAACGCGACCGCACCGGTATGCCGGCAATGAGCGGGGCCTGGCTGACCGGGTCGTAGTTGAGCGCCTTGCCCTCGACGATGATCTTCTCCTCGACGGTAATCCAGTTCACCAGGCTCCCATCGAGGCGGAAGATACCCATGTAACCCTTCTCCTCGCCGGCGATGAAGTGGCCGTGCTTGACGCGCGCCGGGCGGAAGAAATGTAGGCCTCCTCGAAGACCGGGTGATGCACCAGGCGTGAATCCGACCAGCCGGGCGGCGCCCAGCAGACCATGGTCAGAAAGCCCTTGCGGGGATTCTCGGGCGGCGCCGGATCATGATAGAGCGCCTTCAGCTTGAGGTAGCGCTGGGTGTCCCCCTCGTAGATGTTCGGTAGCCACTCGAGCCGGTTGACATCGGCCACCGTGAGCTTGCCGGCCTCTCGCGACGAGGTGTTCAGCCCCCGTGGCACGAATTTCGAACGGTTTTTGGACGAGAGGCTGAAGCCCCAGTCACCGTATTCCCTGAACAACAGCACCTCGGTACCGGCCTTGACGGAGATCTCCGGCACCCGCAACCCGGCCGGCGCCCGGAAGTAGTTGCCCTTGCCAAGCACGCGCTCGCCGAGACGCACCTCGCCGCCCAGCACATACCACTCCGTGTCGGCGTGGTGATATCCGCCTGGCCTGTGCCAGGCCGACTCGAACCGCACCTTGGTGGAGGCACTCCCGTCCTCCTCGTCGTACGACATGTTGCGCTGCCGGGCGCGACCTTCGCCCCGCGGCAACTCCGCCTCGTGCCAGCAGAGATCAGCCTGCTGAATCAGTTCCACATGGGGTCTCATCTACCACTCCTCGGCAACCGGCTCCCGGCCTGCGAGAGCGTTTCCACGCTGTCTCGAGCGGATATTAAATTCTGCGGAGCGGTTCCGTCATCCGGTTTTGCGCGCGACCCGCCACGTGGTTGCACGGGGCAGGGTTTTCCCCTATTTCCCATTGTCGCAGTAGATCAATCCCAGGCCCGACAGGCTGCTAGCATATGCAGCACAGGACACCCCGGGGGCCTCACATGACGTCGGTCGAGATCTGGCAATACCTGCACGTGCTGATGTTCGTGTTCTGGGTCGGGACCGACATGGGCGTCATGCTCAGCGCGAGAAAATCCACCGACAGCCGCCTGACCCTGGAAACACGGCTCATGCTCGTCAAGATGGCGCTGTTGATCGAACTGCTGCCACGGACGATGTGGGCGATGGCGCTGCCTTTCGGCGTGGTCCTGTCCAGGGAGGTCGGCCTGCTGGAGATCTCCGACGCGGCCCTCGCAGGCGTGTGGATCTTTACGCTCGCCTGGGTCGCGATCAGTCTCGGTGGTGCGCATTTCTCCGAAAAGCCCTTCGGCCAGCGGCTGGCTGCCATCAACCGCTGGATCATCGGCGTACTCGGCATCGGCCTCGCCGCCGTCGGCGCCTGGTCGTATTTCGGTGATGGGCCCTTCGACTCGGCCTGGCTCGCCGCCAAGGTCGGTCTCTACGGCCTGATCAACCTGACCGTGCTCGGCATCGAGGCGGCGTTCGTGCCGGTCGGCCCCGCCTTCGGCCGCTTGTTCGGTGAGGGCTCGACACCGGCGGTCGAAGCAGCCATCGCCAAGGGCATGCGCACCACCATGTTCTGGGTCTATGCGAGCTACATACTGATCCTGATCGTAGGGTTCATCGGCGTGGCGAAACCCGCGGCGATCAGCATCGCCTTCCTCGCCTATTTCACCTGCATCGCGCTCGCCGCCAGTGCCGCGTTCACGGGCATGGGCAGGATGCTGTGCTCGGCCTGACAGCCCGCGACGCAGCCGCGAACACCATGCGCGTGTTGCGTCACCCTCGCCTGGTGGTCCTGGCCGTATTGATCGCGACGCTCGCCGCCGCGCGCCTCGCCTCTACGCAGCTCGGCCTGAATACGGACACGGCCGCCCTGCTCTCGGCCGACCTCCCGTTCCGTCAGGCCCACCGTCACTACCAGGAACAGTTTCCTGCCATGGTGGACGTGTTCCTGGCAGTCATCGACGGGAATAGCGAGGAGCGCGCCACGAATGCGGCACGGGCGCTTGTCGCTGCGCTCGAATCGAACCCCGACCTGTTTCCGGAGGTGTCGCTCCAGGACTCGGAGGCATACTTCGAGCGGAACGCGCTGCTCTATCCCGCGGCGGAAGAACTGGAGCAGATCATCGACCGCCTGATCGCCGGCCAGGCCCTCATCGGCTTGCTGGCGCGCGACCCGAGCTTGCCCGGTCTGGCGAGCGGCCTCGGGACCATCCTGGGCGAGGCGTCACCGGGGGACCCCGCCGTAACCCGGCTGCTGGCCGCCATCGAGCCCGGCCTCGACACCCCGCCGGAACCGGTGTCGTGGCAGGCAGTACTGATGGACGAGACGCCATTTGGCCCTGCGGCACGCCGCCTGGTGATGATCAAACCGGCGCTCGATTTCAACGCGCTGCTGCCGGCCGACCGCGCCATGGCGGCCTTGCGCGCGGCCATCGATGACACCGAGGCGGTCTATCCGGATACGCGGATCCGCGTCACCGGGGATGCGGCGCTGGCCCACGAAGAGCTGGACGCGGCGCTGTCCGGCACGCTGCTGACCGCGGTCCTGGCGCTCGCCGCCATCACGGCCCTGCTCATCCTCGGACTCGGCACGGCCTGGCTCGCCGGCGCCTGCCTCGCGAGCCTCCTCAGCGGGCTGGCACTGACCGCGGGATTTGCGGCGCTCGCGGTGGGTGAGCTGAATCTCATCTCTCTGGCTTTCGGCGTGCTCTACATCGGGCTCGCGGTCGATTACTCGATTCACTTCTGCCTCGCCTACCGCGAGGAGTTGCCGAGGCACGGCGCGCGTGAAGCCGCGCTGTACGCCGCCATGACGCAGCTGCGCCGTCCGCTCGTGCTATGCACCGTGACGACCGCGCTCGGCTTTCTGGCATACCTGCCGACTGCTTTCCGGGGCATTGCCGAACTCGGCCTGATCGCCGGAGCAGGCATGGTCATCAACCTGCTGCTGACATTCCTGCTGCTGCCGGCGCTGCTCGCCTGCCTGCCACGACCACCCGCCTGGCTGCCGCCTGAACGGCCCGGCGGTCGCATCCCGGCGCGCAGCGTGCTCCTCGCCGCTGCGCCCCTCACGCTCGCTGGCGCCGCGTTGCTGCCCTCGTTGAGTTTCGATCGCGATCCGCTCAACCTGCGCGACCCGTCGTCGGAGTCGGTGGCGACCTTCCGTGCCCTGCTGGCCGACCCGGGGCAGGCAGCACAGGGGGTGACCGTGCTGCTGCCGGACCCCGACACGGCCCGCCGGATGGCCGCGGACCTCGC
>JAKLLP010000410.1 GCA_023150055.1 Gammaproteobacteria bacterium
GAACTCGGGCGCGGCTGCATCGTGAACACGGGCGCCACTGTCGATCACGATTGCCGCCTGGCGGACTGGGTGCACGTGTGTCCGGGCGCGCACCTGTGCGGCGACGTGCACGTGGGACAGGGCAGCTGGATCGGGGCCGGATCGGTCGTGAGACAGGGGATCCGGATTGGCGAGGGTGTGACGCTCGGTGTCGGCGCCGCGTGCATCCGCGACCTGCCAGCCGGCGTGATCGCAGTCGGCGTACCAGCGCGCGCGATGCGCCGCGACTGAGTCGCTCTCGGGTAGTTGTCGAGGAGGCAGCATGTTGGACAAGCACGGCGCCGCGCGCTCCGCACAGCCGAACATCTGGCCGTGGTTTGATGAGGACGAGCGCTCCGCCGTCCAGCGCGTCATGGCGAGCGGCAAGGTGAACTACTGGACCGGTACCGAAGGGCGGGCATTCGAGAGCGAGTATGCGAAGGCCATCGGGGTGCGACACGCCATCGCGCTCGCCAATGGCACCGTGGCGCTCGAACTGGCCCTGCGGATGCTCGACATCGGACCCGGCGACGAGGTCATCGTCACCCCGAGGTCCTTCATCGCCTCGGTGAGCTGCGTCGTGCTCCAGGGCGCGACTCCGGTGTTCGCAGACGTGGATTCATCGAGCGGCAATCTCACGGCCGAGTCCATCGAGGCGGTCGTGAGTCCGCGTACGCGGGCAGTCATTCCTGTGCACCTCGCCGGCTGGCCCTGCGAGATGGACGCCATCATGGAACTGGCACGCGCACATGGGTTCAATGTCATCGAGGATTGCGCACAGGCCCATGGAGCGGAGTACCGCAACCGGTCGGTCGGTTCCTTCGGCCACGCCAGTGCGTTCTCGTTCTGCCAGGACAAGATCATTACCACGTTGGGGGAGGGTGGCCTGCTCGCGACTGACGACGCGGGCCTGTGGGAGCGCGCGTGGTCGTTCAAGGATCACGGCAAGACTTGGGATGCCGTATACGAGCGGCAGCACGGCCCCGGATTCCGCTGGGTCCACGACCACTTCGGCACCAACTGGCGCATGACCGAGGTACAGGCAGCCGTTGGTCGGCTGCAGCTGGGCAAGCTCGGATCGTGGATCGCCAAGCGCCGCCACAACGCGGCGCTGCTCGACCACCGGCTTGCAACCTGTACGGCGCTCTCCGTGCCGGAGGTCCCGGCGCATGTGCAACACGCGTATTACAAGTACTACCTTTACCTGAAGACGGATACGCTGCGCTCGGGTTGGACACGCGACCGCGTGGTAGCCGAGGTCACGCGGCGCGGCGTCGCCTGCTTCGCCGGATCGTGCCCGGAGATCTATCGTGAGCGAGCCTTCGCAGGTAAGGGGCTTGCGCCGGCGGAAACCCTACCCAATGCGCACGCACTTGGGGAGTCCAGCGTGATGCTGCAGGTTCACCCGACCCTGACCGATGACGACCTCCATCGCACCGCCGACGTCCTGCTGACTGTGCTGGATGAAGCGCGACAATAGGGACCTCCCACACAGGGGCGACTTCCTGCGGTATTTGGCACTCTGGCTACGATGGGTGATACGGCGGTACCCGGCGATGCCTGCCTTACAGGCCGTCGCGAAGCAGCTGTTCGGCTATTGCCGCCGCAATCAACCTGTTGCCAGGTTCGCCGACGTGACACCAGTCAATGAATACAGGCGCTTTTTCGTCAAGAAATATCTGGCTCAGGTCTGTGAACCCCGCTCGACGGACCCCTTGACGCAGGTCCGCTTGAATCAAGGCTGCGGCGGCGGTGAAAAGATCCCGCAATTCCGCTTGCTTGGCGAGTTCAGCCTGCTCATAAAAGCTGAGCTGCGGCTTCTGAAATATGGTCGGTTGCCAGAAAAACCATGCTTTGAAGCCAAACTTCTCGGCGAGACCATTGACGACGCCGAGATTTCCTTGGTAGCTACGCAGTACCTGCGCAGCAAGTCGCTCTGCTGCGGCGCTGCTCCTGGCGGCGAGCGGCTCTGCAACTGCTGAAATCCCCAGATCGGCAAGCAAGTCGCGCGTGACACCTGCTGTCGCCGAGGACCGGGCCAATCCTGTGACCGCGAATCGCGCCGCGCGTCGCCATTCGCCAGGCTGCGACAAATTGAACTCCGCGACCCGATTCGTCTCATTTTGCGGGATGCCTGCCAACCCAGACTGATGGGCCGCATACAGATCGTTGACGCCATCGTAGAAAATGACGGCGTCCGGTACGTTGCCCTCGCGTAGTTGCAATAGCAGCGCGATGACCTCTTGAGTTGAAACGTAACCGCTTTCGCCAAAATTGGTGATCTGCGCCTCGATCCCATTCTGGCGAAGTTCCGACACGAGCAGCGATGG
>JAKLLP010000411.1:0-2032 GCA_023150055.1 Gammaproteobacteria bacterium
TGTCACGGCTGCTCGCTTGGCCGGGGAGATGCTCTCGCTGCTGCGCTCGCCGGCGAACCGTCAGGCGCTCGGTGCGCGGTTTGCCCGGCTCGGCGCGCAGCTACGGCGCAATGCCAGCGCCAACGCGGCCCGCGCGGTACTCGAAGTTGCGGGGTTGCGCTGAGGGCGCTTGCACACAAACGAACGACCTTATAATCGCTGGCCATGAGCGACACAGTGCAGGAGTCGGTCGCCGACGACAGGTCTGTCGTCGTGGCGGGAGTGGACGAGGCCGGGCGCGGCCCGCTGGCCGGTGCCGTCGTCGCAGCGGTAGTCGTGATCGCTCCCGGGCAGGTCATCGCCGGCGTGCGCGACTCGAAGCTCCTGACGGCGCGGCGGCGCGCCGTCCTGGCCCGCCAGATCCGCGATCAGGCACAGGGCTGGGCCCTCGGTCGCGCCGACGTCGACGAGATCGACAGGTTCAACATCCTGCAGGCGACTTTCCTGGCGATGCAGCGGGCAGTGGCCGCACTCGCAATCAGTCCGGCGTGCATCATGGTCGATGGCAACCGGGCACCCCGCTTCAGCGGTTTTGCAGGGGAGGTGCGTGCAGTGGTGGGCGGCGACCGATCCTGTGCGGCAATCTCTGCGGCATCGATCCTCGCCAAAGTGGCGCGTGACGAAGAAATGTGTAGTCTGCACCTCGTCTATCCGCAATACGGATTCGACGACCACAAGGGTTATCCGACGGCGGCGCACCGCGAGGCGCTGCGGAAATTCGGGCCCTGTCCGGCTCACCGGTCGAGCTTCGGTCCGGTTCGCGAGGCGAGGGCAGGCGCCGGCACGTTATGGGCGTAGATTTCGTTCACCTGCATGTGCACAGCGAGTACTCGTTGTGCGACAGCGTGGTGCGTATCCCGCAGTTGCTGGCGTCAGCGCGTGCCGCGGGTATGCCGGCGGTCGCCGTCACCGACCAGGGGAACCTGTTCGCACTCGTTGGCTTTTACAAGGCGGCCTTGGCCGCCGGCATCAAGCCTGTCGTCGGCGCAGATGTCTGGCTGCGCTGGGAGGCGGGTAAAGCGCCGGTGCGCGCCGTGCTGCTATGTCGCAATCCGCGTGGCTATCAGAATCTTTCGAGCCTGATTTCGCGTTCGTACCTCGAAGGCCAGGAGGCCGGGCTGCCGCTGATTCGCCGGGAGTGGCTCGAGGATGGCGCAACGGATGGTCTTCTTGCTCTTTCCGGTGGTGTCGAAGGCGTTGGCTGGGCTGCCCTTACCGCGGGTCGGCGGACGGAGGCCCGGCAGCTGTTCGAAGCCGCGCGTGCCCTGTTCAACGGCGATTTCTATATCGAGGTTTGCCGGACCGGCCGACCCGGCGAAGAGGACTACATTGCCGGGGCGGTGTCGGTGGCCGCGGAGATCTCCTCCCCGGTGGTGGCGACCAATGACGTACGGTTCCTGCGCCGGGAGGATTTCGAGGCGCACGAGGCGCGCGTGTGCATTCAGCAGGGCAGGGTGCTCAATGACCCTGCGCGCCCCCGCGATTACAGCGAGCAGCAGTACCTGCGCAGCTGCGAGGAAATGACGGCGCTTTTCGCGGATCTGCCGGAGGCGCTGGAGAACGCCGTGGAGATCGCGCGCCGCTGCACGCTGCCGCTCGAGCTCGGTGCCGTGCATCTGCCTGAGTTGCCTGTACCGGGCGGGCTGACCATCGACGAGCACCTGTTGCAGGAGGCGCGGTCGGGGCTCGACCGCCTGGCGTCGCGTGATCAGGCGCTCAGCGCGCCGGAGTACCAGCTGCGCCTCGACGAGGAGCTGCAGGTCATCTGTCGCATGGGCTTCGCCGGATATTTTCTCATCGTGGCGGACTTCATTCGCTGGGCGAAGGAGCACGGCATACCAGTCGGGCCGGGTCGTGGTTCCGGGGCTGGTTCCCTGGTCGCTTTTGCGCTCGGCATAACCGAGCTCGATCCAATCAGGCACAGCCTGCTGTTCGAGCGCTTCCTGAATCCGGAGCGGGTGTCCATGCCCGACTTCGACATCGATTTCTGCAT
>JAKLLP010000411.1:2042-2340 GCA_023150055.1 Gammaproteobacteria bacterium
CGGGCGGGATCGGGTGATCGAGTATGTCGCCGAGCGCTACGGCCGTGAGAGGGTGTCGCAGATCATCACGTTCGGCACCATGGCGGCACGGGCGGTCGTGCGTGATGCTGGTCGTGTGCTCGGGCAGCCCTATGGGTTCACCGACAGGATTGCCAAGCTCATCCCGCCTGAACCGAAAATCACCCTGGAAGACGCGCTCAGGGCCGAGGCCGAGCTTCGCCAATTGTACGAGGGTGACGATGAGGTTCGGGCGGTCATAGAGCTGGCGCGCCAGCTCGAAGGCCTGGTGCGTAATGCC
>JAKLLP010000412.1 GCA_023150055.1 Gammaproteobacteria bacterium
GGGCGGCCACGGTGACCGGCGCCGGGGCCGGCTGGGGGGCGGGTTCGGCGACGCCGTCGCGCAGGTCGCGCACACGGGCGGCCAGGGCGGGCTGGAAGAGCACGGAGAAGGCGAGGGCGAGCCGGCTCAGCAGGGACGGGTTGGGTCGGGTCATGGGAGTTCCTTGTGTCGTCTCGGGCGCGGTGCGAGCACCGCGGAGGGAGGGCCGGCGCGGCGCCGGGCCGCGGGGCGGGGGGCTTTCCGGCAAGTAAAGGCCGCCCGGGCGGGGCGGCGCTTGCAGCGTACAGGCCGAATCTTACCGGGCCGTGGGCCGGTCAAGCGCTAGCCGATAGCTTGGTGGGGCGAATCAGGCTTTCGGCGGGAATGCCGAATTGCTCATGCAGCCGCCAGATCATGTTGAGCGTCAATGGCCGTTTGCGGGCGAGGATTTCATAGACGCGGTTCAGGCGACCGATGGCCGGAACCAGATCCTTTGGCGCCAGCCCGCCTTGCTCCATGCGGAACTTGATCGCCTCGACCGGATCGGGTAAGTCGATCGGGAAGTGCCTGGCCTCATAGGCTTCGACCAGGGTCAGCAGCACCTCGAAACGATCGCCCTCGGGCGTGCCGGGCTCCGGCTCGTTGTCAAAATACGCCGACACCTCGCGCAGGGCGACCTGGTAGTCGTCGTCGGTGTGAATCGGACGGATTTCCATGTCAGCGCTCCAGTTCGACGGTTTCGGCGTCAAGCGCATCGTATTCCGCATGCGTGCCGATGAATTTTATGTAGACAGCCTGGTAACGATAGGCCACCGAGGCTACCAGGCGGTAATCATTGCCCTTGATGTTGAAAACCACCCGACGATTCTTGAGGATGCTCGCGCTGCGGTACTGTGCCTTGACGTCCGCCGGCTGGCTCCAGAGTGCTTTTTTCACCTCATCTGCCCACGATTTCAGGGGCTGCTCGGCATCCGGGTATCGGTCCCAAAACTCTCGCAGGTAGCTGACGGCAATAATTCTCATGTGAAAGCATAGTCCCAAAATGGGACTTGTCGCAAGTGTTCAAGTTTTCCGGCAAACCCGTGAGATCAGGTAATGGCGCACAAGAGGCTGGCGCTACAGCCGAAAATGTGGAGTTAAGAAAAGTTCGAGGATGACCCATTCGGCGGCACAGCTGTGAAAAGCTCTCGTTCAAGATTTGACGTGACGGGCGGCTGGAGTCGCAAACCCCACCTTGACCGGATCGTTAGACTGGGCGTTGACACTGGCTTTTCTCAACTGCCGCAGCAGGTTAATCGCACCCGTATGGACCATAGTCATCAGGGTAGAGTTTGCGGTGGCGAACTCTCAACAAGCCAATAGCTGCATGCATCACATCGCACTGGATTGATCTGTGCGTGCCAAGCAAGTGGCGTTCAAGGCCTGTTGGAATGCTAAAGCCAACCCCGTAGGTTTGAGTTACTTGGCCGCAAAGAGGACAGGCAGCTCTGCCGTGTGCGTCTGGTTTTGTGTGCTCAATGATCCTGCTTACAACTTCAAAGCCCCAGCGACGGCCTTCTTCTCGAGTAAATTCGTAGGGAGGCTCAATCAGTCCCTGAAACGGCTCAGGGATCAGGGACAAAATCGTCCGTCGCAACAGATAGATCTCCTCGCGCATGCGGTCCATGCGCGCTTCGGGCTGTAGGGCTGGATCTATATCAACACGTTTTCGCATAGGGGCCTCTATGTAGGTCTAACGCATGCTTGAGTTTTGATTGAGGGCGTACCGCATGTGAATGGTGGATGCCCGCTTTGGGCCGGACTCGTGCCCGCAGTAATAACTCATCATGCATGTCGATGCAATCCTGCGGGACAGCAGTTCAGGCCGTGAATATAGCCTTTCCATCCAGTGATCCGGGGCACATTCCAAACGCGACCGATGCATCCAGTCGAGAGGCGCCGTCCATCGCGAAACCCCGACACCCCAAAAGTTTGTGCGCCAGCGGGGGATCGTTCCGCCCTGCGGTGTGTCTCAAGGGCGACCGCCGGGGGCTTGGTGTAGCATTGCCGACGTCGATTCTGGCGTCGACACCCTCAGCCGAGAAAACGCCAGCACCAGCCGGCGCACCCTAATCTGCAGGGGCGACTTCAGTCGCCCGCGGAGGTCAAAAGAGGGATGCGCCCCGGTTTGCCGGCCAAGAATGAAAGCGCCCTGATTTGCCGGCCCCGCGGGGCCGTTTGCGTTCCGGAAACCCCCTCCATGTTCAGTCCTGCCCCGTCGTCCAGTCCCGCCTCCCTCCCGAAAAAACGCCGCCTGTGGCCGTGGGCCGTAGCCCTTGCGCTGATTGCCGCGGGGGGCTGGTACGCC
>JAKLLP010000413.1 GCA_023150055.1 Gammaproteobacteria bacterium
CAGCGCAAGCCCCGCCACACCGCCGGCCAATGCATACGCATCGACATGGGGCGGGGCGCCGATGCTGCTGCCGAGCGCCGCGCCCATCACCAGCAGCAGCGTCGCCAGCCCGTAGCTGACCAGCGCCGCGCGCAGCGGCGCACCCTCCGGGATGCTGATGACGACCATGTCGCCTGCGGCGAAGCGATCGTCGGCCGGCAGCACGAACTCGCCCTTCGGCATGCCGAAGACCTGGCCGATCTGCACCGAGCCGCAGCCGCCCGGTTCGTCGCAGCGACCGCAGCCGCCCTGCTTTTCGGTGAGCGCCAGCCAAGCCTGGCCGTTCTCGACACGCAAGATGCGGGCGCGTGCTTCCATCATCGCGCCTCCGCCCGGATGCTCTCGCCAAACCGGCGCACGGCCCCCTCGGGTGCCTCGCCGAGTGCCGTCACCAGATGAGCACCGAGCACGCGCTTGTAGATGTTGATCGCGCCGCTTGACACCGGTCCGAGACCCGCCTGCGCACCATCGCCAACGGGCTCGATGAACACCGAGATCGCCGCCAGTCCGTCGCTGAACACCATATGCACGGCTTCGCCGCGGTCGCGCCCGAGCGGACGCCTGACCACCGAGCTGAGCTGGTAGCCGGGCACGGCGGGGTCGAGCACCCAGCCCACCGAGTCGGCCGCCATCGAGCTGCCTCGTGCATTGACGATCCGCCATCCTTCGCCGGTTTCGAAGCGCGATTCGAGCAGCGCAGCGTCCACCTCGCCACCAATGCGGACCTCACTGAAACTGAACTGCTCGATGACGTCGCCGCGCTGATCGACCGTCCGCGACTTGAGCAGCAAGCCGGACTGCAAGTCTGCCCACAGGACGTGCCCGTAGCGCAGATCGTCCTTGGGCTCCAGAACCAGCGACTGAGCCTCGAGTCCGGCCACGCGCCCGACCTCGCCCTTGCGGACGCGATAGTTTTCGGCCAGGCCGGTCAGCGACACCGGGACACGCGCCGGAAACGCCCGCCGCCCCTGGGTCTCATCGATGATCACCGTGCGTTCGTCGGGCAGCACGCAGCGGACTTCCGCGCCGCGGCGAATGATCTCGCGCGGACTGCCGTCGAGAACCTCCAGCCGTTCGAACTCTCCGCCCGCATCGACCCGGTGCGCGATGCGCGAGGTCTCGACGTGCGCGCCGGACTGATACATGAAGGTGCCGACGTAATTGAGGCGTTGCCCCGCGGTGGAGATCCGACCCAGCCAGGACAGGGGATCGGTCGGGTGCTCGGCAAGCGCCGGTGCCTGCGCCAGGAAGGCGCACAGCCCCAGCACGACGGAGAACAACCTCATCGACCCGCATCCTCACGCGTATCGGCCACGGTACGGACATACTGTACGCCAGCGGGCATCGGGCCGCTGCGCGAGAGCCCCTGGTGCGCCAGCAAGTACTCGCGCATCGGATCGACCGCCGGAGCGGTGACCGGACGGACACTCGTCGTGGTGACCAGCTGAATTTGCGCGCTGCCTGCAGCAAGCTGCGGCGCCGGCGCTTCTTCGCGGTAAAGGCTCGCCGCAACCAGCCCCACCGCGGCCACCCCCATCACCGATGCCGCCAACGGCAACATCCGCTGCGCAAGACTGCGCTGCGTCGTCGCGGCCGGAGCACTGCGGGGTGCGAGCAGCGTGGGCTCGTCGTCCAGGCCCGCCATGACGCGCGCAACGAAATCGGAGGAACCCGCGCGATCTCCGCGCAGGGTGTCTCCGATCAGACAATAGGCACCCCATTGCGCACGCAACGACCCGTCCCTGCGCATGGCATCGATGACGCTGCACATGCCCTGATCATCGAGGTCGCCATCGAGCAGCGCCGACACTTTGTCCTTCATGCTTGCACCTACCAACGTTTGTCCGGGGCCGTATCGAGCAGGGGCCGCAGACGTTCTGCTATCGCTTCGCGCGCGCGGAAGATCCGCGAGCGCACCGTGCCTATCGGGCAATCCATGATGCCGGCGATCTCCTCGTAGCTGAGCCCCTCGAGCTCGCGCAACATGATCGCCGTCCTCAGCTCCTCGGGCAGTGCGGCCATCGCGTCCTCCACGGTCTCCCCGATCTGACGCGTCATCAACAAGCGCTCGGGCGTGTTGATGTCGCGCAGCTGATCGCCGTCTTCGAAGGTCTCCGCTTCCTCGGAGTCGAAACTCGTGGAGGTCGGAGCCCTGCGTCCCAGCGAAACGAGGTAGTTCTTCGCCGTGTTGATGCCGATGCGGTAAAGCCAGGTGTAGAAAGCACTGTCTCCCCGAAACGAACCCAGCGCTCGATATGCCTTGATGAAGGTCTCTT
>JAKLLP010000414.1 GCA_023150055.1 Gammaproteobacteria bacterium
CGCGGTGAACGGCCAGCGACGAAGCTCCGCCAGCAACGCGCGGGAGTTGCGCGGATCGACGATCAGCACGTTGAGGCCACCGAGGTCCGTATAGGCGAGACAGTTACAGGTCAGCGCATACACATGGTAGAGGGGCAGCGCCGTGATGATCACTTCCTCACCGGGCCGCAGCAGGCTGGCGAACCAGGTGTTGACCTGCCGCACGTTGGCGCGCAGATTCCCGTGGGTGAGCTGCGCACCGCGCGAAACCCCGGTGGTGCCGCCGGTGTATTGCAGGCAGGCGAGATCAGCCGCGGTGAGCGCGACCGCTTCGGGCTCATGATCGTGGGCGATAGTGCGCTCGAACGCGATGGCCCGGGGCAGCCGGTAGGGCTTCACCATGCGCCGCACGTAGCGCACCACGAAGTTCGTCAGCGTCGCGCGCAGCGGTCCGAGCAGGTCGCCGATCTGCGTCACGATCACGTGCTCGACCGCGGTGCCCGGCAAGGCAGCTTCCACGACGGCCGCAGAATTCGCCACCACGACGATCGCCCGCGCCCCGGAGTCCTTGAGCTGGTACTCGAGCTCGTGCGGCTTGTACAGGGGATTCACGTTGACCACCACGAGACCGGCCCGCAGGACCCCGTAGAGCGCCACCGGGTACTGGAGCAGGTTCGGCATCATCAGCGCGACGCGATCCCCGCGCTCGAGACCCAGCCGCTGCATGAAAGCCGCAAACCGCCGCGTCAGCCGGTCGAGGTCGCTGTAGCTGATGGTCCGTCCGAGGCTCGCGAAGGCCGGTCGGTCCACATAGCGCCGACAGGACTCCTCGATCATCCCGACCAGCGTGTCCGCCGGGTCGGTCTCGATGGTGTGTGGCACCCCCGGGGGGTAGCTCTGCAGCCAGCGTTTCTCCATCAGTCAGCCGCCTCCGTCATTCGACGACGAGTTCCTTCGACAAACTTTCGGCACCGTAGACCTCCGCGAGCGCGAGCACCATGATCGCCGGATGCACCGCCACAGCCCGGTTGAGCTGCGGGTCGAAGAAAAAGTCCCCGCCGATAGAATGAATATTGCCGTCGAAAATGAGCCCGACCAGGCGTCCCTGCGCGTCGAGGACCGGGCTGCCCGAATTGCCGCCCGTGATGTCGTTGTCGGTCACGAAGTTCAGGCGCGTGTCCAGGTTGACCCGGTCACGGCTGTCGAGCCAGCGCGGCGGCAGCCTGAAGGGCGGCCGCCCGGTAGCGCGGGCAAACATGCCCTCCAGCGTAGTGAACGGTTCCACGTAACGCTCGCCCTCCTGCCAGCCGCGCACGCTGCCGAAACTTAGCCGCAGCGTGAAAGTCGCATCCGGGTAACTGCTGGTTCCGCGGACCGCGAAGCGCAGGCGGGCCAGGCGCTCCTCCGCGGCGCGGACCGGCGCTTCGACTTCGCTCTCGTAACGCCTGCGGACCTGCTGCGCCTCCGGCTCGATGCGCAGCGCGAGCGCGACCAGCGGATCCTTCGAAGCCTCCAGCGCAGCCATGCCACCGTCCCAGAGCTGCTCGCGAAACTTCGCATCCCCGAGCCGGGTTTCACGGACCAGGCGCGCCGCCAGCTCACGTGGCGCCTCGCGTCCGAGCACCGAGCGGACCACGGGGTCATCGATACCGAGAAACTCGACCAGCTTCTCCAGCGAATAACCGAGGCGAAGCGTCTCGATCTCCGCATGGACTGGACGCGTTGCAAGAACCTGCTGACGCAGCAGGGGCAGGGCGGCATCGACGTACTCGCGCTGTCGCTCCTCGTTGGGCTTCGTCCGCTCGGAGGCGAGACGCGCGAGGATGCGCGCATAGGTCGCCAGCTCCCCCTGCAGGGCCGCACCACCCTCGAGGAACAGGTGCCGATCGTAAATCGTGCGGTAGCGGTCCATGGCTGCCGCGATCTCGTCCAATGCCGAACCGCCAGTGGCGGCCGACCCGGCCTCACCGGCAGCGTCGCGCAATGCCTGCTCATCGGCCAGGCGCGCCGCGAGGACGTCCTCGGCAAGCAGCACGTTCATGTGATTGCGCCGCACCTTGAGCGCGTTCTCCAGCGCGAACAACGGCTCCTGCACGATGCGGGCCTGCTCGCCACCAGCCGCGACATCACCGACCGCAAGCAGATGGAACACGATCTGCGCGCCAGTGAGCTGCGCTATCGGCGTCTGGCCGACACCCTGCCCCAGTTGGTCTGGACAGCAAGCGCGACCGGCGTTGTTGATTATTACAATATCCATATCCATGACTTTGATCCTGCCGTCTGGCATGGCGCATTCGGCTTTGAATGGGAAAGTCTGCTC
>JAKLLP010000415.1 GCA_023150055.1 Gammaproteobacteria bacterium
GGTGCTCGAGGAACCAGAGCTCGTCCGGGGTGTCGGCACCGCGCCGGTCCGTGAAACGCACCATGTCGTCGAATGCCTGCCGGTAATCCACCAGGCCCCGCCAACGCACGACAAGCTTCACAGGACGATCAATACCCGCTCGGAGGCGGTCAGTGCGCGGTAGATTCCATCGAGCTGTGCGCGGCTCTCGGCATCGATGGTCACGGTGACGGCGAGGTAGCGCCCGTTCCTGCTCGGCCGCGAGCTGATATCCGCTGCGGTGACGGTGGTGCCGGCCTGCTCGCTCACCAGGGTAACCACCAACGCTTGGAAGTCTCCCGCGTGCAGCCCCATCACCTTGATCGGAAATCGGCAGGGGAACTTCAGCGGTGATTCGGTTTCAGGCTCGTTTTCTGATTTCATAGGCTTGTGCCACCCGCTGCCAGACTGGTCCCGGCATCCCACGCCCGACCGGTACACCGTCGAGCTGCACGACCGGCGCCAGACCCCGCAGCGAAGCGCTCAGCAGTATCTCGTCGGCGCCGCGCAGGCGCTGCTCGCTGATGGCTTCCTCACGGTAGCCGAAGCCGGCGGCCGTCGCCACCTCGCGGATGAGCTGGAGCGTGGTGCCGGGCAGGATCGCCGGGCTGTCCGGGCGGCTGACGAGCGCGCGTCCCTCGACGATGAGGACCGAGCTGCCCGAGCCCTCGGTGACATAGCCATCACGCAGCATGATGTACTCACCCGCGCCGGCCCGCCGCGCCGTCTCATAAAGCAGGACATTGGCGAGCAGCGCCGTGGTTTTGATGTCACACCGTGCCCAGCGGGTATCCGGGCCGGTGATGGCGCGCACCCCCGCTGTGTCGGGATCGGCCGGCGCGAGCGGGCTCGCCATGGCGAACACGGTCGGCGCGAGCCCGTGCGGGAACGCCTTGTCGCGCCCGTTGTCGGCTCCGCGGCTGATCTGCAGGTACAGGCCCATGTCGGTGGCGCCGTGGCGGTTACGGTGTACCAGTTCACCGAGGATGTTGCGCCAGCCGGCATCCGTGTGCGGGTTGGCCATGCCGATCTCGCCGAGACCGCGGGCGAGACGGGCCAGGTGCGCATCGAGGCCGAGCGGTCGGCCACCGTACACCGCGATCACTTCGTAGACCGCATCGGCAAAGAGGAAGCCGCGGTCGAGCGGCGAGATGCGCACCTCACCGATCGGGAGGTATCGGCCGTTCAGGTAAGCGATCGGCAGCGTCGTCGGCATGGGCTGGACGCGCTCGCGGAGTGCCTCACTCGAGCCAGAGCAGCACGCTATCGACCCCTTGGCGCCACAGCGAGCCTGCCGGAACAGCCGCCAGTGGCACCAGCGGGGCCTCGGCGAGCGACTCGCCGGCGAGACTGACGAGGAGGCGCCCGACCGGCTGCCCGGCCACGAGCGGTGCGACCAGGTCCCGCGGCGCCTCGGGCTGCGAGCTCAGCTGCTCGAAGGAACCCCGCGGCGCGGTGAGCCACAGGTCCTCCGCGATGCCGAGGCCGACGGTCTCGGCGGTGCCCTTCCAGACGCGCGCCTCGCTGATCTGCTCTCCCGCCTGGTAGAGACGCCTCGTTTCGAAGAAGCGGAAGCCGTAATTGAGGAGTTCCTGGGAGGCTTTCGCGCGGGCCTGCTCGTCAGCCATTGCCATGACGACGGAAATCAGCCGCATGTCGCCGCGTTTCGCGGAGGCTGCGAGACAGTAACCGGCGGCCTGCGTGTGGCCGGTCTTGATGCCGTCGACGGTCGGGTCGCGGTACAGCAACAGGTTGCGGTTGCCCTGCTTGATCCCGTTGAAGACGTACTCTTTCTCCTTGTACCAGGCATAGTGCTCCGGGAACTCCGCGATGATGGCCCGGGACAACGTGGCGATGTCGGCTGCCGAGGTGTAGTGCTCCGGGTGAGGCAACCCCGTGGAATTGACGAAGTGGGTGTCCGCCATGCCGAGTTCCTTCGCGTGGCGGTTCATGAGGTCCGAGAAGGCCTCCTCCGAGCCGCTCAGGTGCTCGGCGAGCGCGATGCTCGCGTCGTTGCCCGACTGGATGATCATGCCCCTCAGCATGACTTCCAGCGGTGCCGCGCTGTTGATCGGCAGCATCGTCGTGGAGCCGCCGGAGCCGGCCCCGCCGGTGCGCCAGGCGTGTTCGCTCACGTAGACAGGGTCGGTGAGCTTCACCGAGCCCGCGGCCAGTGCCTTGTAGACGGCATAGGCGGTCATCAGCTTGGTGAGGCTGGCGGGCTCCAGGCGTTGCCGTTCGTTCTGCGCCGCGAGGACCTTGC
>JAKLLP010000416.1 GCA_023150055.1 Gammaproteobacteria bacterium
GCTGGTCGCCGGCGCGCGAGGCTTCATTTACGCCATCGATCACGTCTCAAAGGCAGTCGGCGTATCCGCTTTGCTGCTGTCGCTGCTGATCGTACCTATAGCGACCGAGCTGCCCGAGAAGATCAACAGCATCCTTTGGATCCGGAGGGGCAAGGACACGCTTGCATTCGGCAACATTACGGGGGCTTTGGTCTTCCAGGGCTCGGTGCTGCCCGCCATGGGGATTCTGTTGTCTCCCTGGGACCTGCGCCCGGAGGTATTGGTGGGCGTCCTGGCGACATATGCCGCAGTCTTATGGTTGCGCCTGCTGATAGCCCGCGGAACCTTGCGCATATGGCATCTCGCGGTCAATGGCTTTGTGTATCTGGTCTACCTCGGGTCAATGCTGTCGTAATTCACCAGCACCGCTGAGGTGGTTATCAATCTGGCACAGATGGCCGGTCGTCGCATGGAAAACGCATCGCCGATTTGCGAATTGGAGATGGGGCAATGAGTAGGTTCGTAACCGCTCGAGGTTGGGCGGCCGTAATGCCGGCAATTTTGGTGGCAAGCCATACTGCACTTGGCACCGCCCAGGCGGCTGGCTCTGTGCCAACTGCCGAAACTGGTATTGAGAAAGCGGATCCCATCAGGGGAAAGGCCGTCTATGACCGCAGCTGCGCCGCCTGCCATGGCGCGGATGGAGGGGGTGTGTTGCCGGGTACATCAAATTTTGCAGCCACTGACAGAATCTTCGCTGCGGGCTGGGAGGTTGTTTTTCGGCGGAGCCGTGATGGCTATCGGAGCCCGGGCTCACCGATGGCTATGCCCGCACGGGGCGGGGACTCCAGTCTGACCGATCAGGATCTCTGGAACGCGCTGGTCTACATTCGGCAGGCATTCCGCAAGGGCCAATAGCCGAAACGTACTTGAGGTGAGTTACAGGGGGACGGCAATGAGCAAGGGCATCTTGATCAGTGCGGCACTATTCCTGACCAGCGTCGCCGGGAGCGTTACTGCGCACGCCCAGCAGCCGGCTGCGGACGACCGGTATGTCTCCAAGACTCAATACGAGGAGCTGAAGGCGGCGCACGAACAGCTCAAGCAGGAATTTGAGGTGCTCAGACGGCAAATACAGGGTCCACGGAGCGACACGATTCCCTCACCTGAAACCCAGGATGCGTTTACGCCACCGCCTTCACCGCCAGGGGCGGTGGCCACTCTGCAGTCTATCGAGGATCTCAAGCGGGAACTGGCGGGCGTACGGCAACTGGCTGACGCCAGCCGGCCCGGGACCACGAGATTTTTATTCGCGGGGTCTGCTGCTGCGGGCTACACGGACAGCGACGCGGATCACTCCACGTTCTCGGCAGGATTCGATCCCGTGTTTTACGTGCTGCTCAGCGATCGCATGTTCTTTGCCGGCGAGCTCGAGATCGAGCTCGAGGACAGCGAGGTCGAAGTCGGTCTGGAATACGCCCAGATCGCCTATCACCTCAGCGACTATGCGACGCTAGTGGGCGGCAAGTTCCCCAACCCGGGCAACTATTTCATCGAACGCCTGCATTCGACCTGGATCAATAAGCTGCCGGATGCGCCGCTGCCTTTCGCGGGCGATACTGCGCTGCAGGCCGATTCGCAGGTCGGCGTCGAGCTGCGCGGAGCCTTGCCAATCTCCGATACCCGTTTGGGTTATGCCGTCTATCTGTCCAATGGGTCCGGCATTCGCACCGATGAGGAGCGCGCGGGCACCCTGGACGACGCGAATTTCACGGATGGCAACGGCAACAAGGCCTTCGGCGGCCGCATCGGCTGGGTGCCGATTCCAAATCTGGAGATCGGTTACGGATTCGAGCTGGCTGACGTTGGGCAGGAGGATCTGACCGGTATCGACGCCCGCACACAGGCAGTTGACCTGAGCTATGTGCGCAGCGCAGGCGCCCTGAAGGGCAGCATCGACGTTCGTGCGCAATACATCTGGGTGGACATCGATAATCCCAACATCGAACCGCTGACCTTCACCAACGACAGCAGCGGTGGCTACGCTCAGGTCGCCTATCGCCCGACCCTGGTCAGCCGATCGTTCCTGCGGGACGTTGAAGGGGTATTCCGGTACGACTGGCTCGATTTGCCGGCAGACGCCCCGTTGAATGTTGATGAGCAGCGTTCGACGATTGGCCTGAACTACTGGCTGACCCCGAGCACAGCCCTCAAGGCAGCTTATGAATTCGACGACCTAGACGGCGAAGCGGATAACGATGCGGTGCTGTTTCAGTTTGCCACCGG
>JAKLLP010000417.1 GCA_023150055.1 Gammaproteobacteria bacterium
GCCGCGCGCAAAGTTGTCCCACACCGTGATGCGTATCGGCTGGTCGCGCGCGGCAGTGCGGTTGAAGTGGACCGCCGCGAGCACGAGGTAATAGCCGAGGAAGCCCGCACCGCCGGTGATCAGCAGCGAGGTGCCCGCCATGCGCGCGAACTCTTCGCGCAGGTTGTCGCAGATATAGTCGAGGTCACGCCCGAGCAGTCGATCGAGCGGCAGGATTTCAGGCTTGTTCATCGTCGGGGGATTTCCATGACCAGCTTGCGGGCGTGAAAGGCTTCCGCGTAGCCCTCCGGTGCGTTGCACTCGATGCCGCGCAGGCGGGCCAGTGCGGCAAACGTTTCGGCCGTGAACCAGCTCCTGCCGCGCTGGCTGGGGAAGCACTCGAGGAGAATGCGGTTCTTCTCCGCGAGCTGGGCTGCGCTCAGCGGCACGAACACGTTCGGCCGGCCGATGTCGCCGTCGTATTTCGGGACCTCGTATTCGAGAATCATGTGGTTCCTGAAAGTGTTCCAGGTGAGTTCGCTGGTGATGCGGTGGTCCTGGTGCGCATCGCCACCGTGGTGGGTGAGTATCAGGTCCGGCTGCACCCGCGTCTTCAGCGTCTCGAAAAAATCCTTGATCCGGGCCGCCTCCTGCGGGAAATAGCTGCCGCGAAACGCCTGGCAGTCGACCGTGAGGCGGTGTGCACCGGCGAACAGTCGCTGCGCCGCCGCCCGCGTCTCGGCTGCCCGGTCAGGTTCGCCGCTGAGCGTCACCCAGCTGAATTCCGCATCAGGCAGCGACGCGGCCATGCGCAGCAGGGTGCCGCCGCAGCCGATCTCTAGATCGTCGCAGTGGGCGCCAAGCAGCAGCACCGAGCGTATGTCCTGCCTGCCCGCCAGCTCGAATCCGATCACTTCCTGCTTCCCCGTCGGCGACAGAAAACCATTATAGGAGAGGCGTGGCCGGCCGGCAGAGAGCTGGCTCGCAGTTTGGGCTGCCGGGGTTGCATCACGCGGGTCTTATTTCGGTGACCGGCAGGTCCCAGTGGGCGAGCAGCAGCTCGAAGCGTCGCGCCTCTTCCTTCGCAAAGAGCGCCTGGTCGGGGTACAGCGCGCGGATCACCATCGGCTCGTGGGTCTTGTCGTGGGCGGCGAGCACGTTGGCGAAGACCAGCGTCACGCGGTAATCCCAGCGCTCGGCCTCGGTGCCATGGAGTTGCGGCTGCTCTATGCGCACGTCGCGGATCCGCCCGGTCTCGAGCTGCCGGGTGAGCACCGGATAGTGGTTCTTCAGGAACAACGCCAGGAATTCCTCGGCATGGCCCCAGCGTACCTTGTAGTAGTACTCGACGACGTAAGGCCGCTCGCTGGCGAGATCGGCAGGCGGCTTCCAGGGTTCGAGCTTCATCGGTTACTCCCTTCCCCATCCGGGTGTGTGGTCCAGCTCTCGCAGGACCAGTTCTTCGAGCGTGCCAAGATGCCAGAGCGTGCGCAGCATCATGCGCCCGCTGAGTCGTGAACCCAACAGCGCGAGCCGGCCGCGGCCGCCGAGAAGCGCGCGCAGCCGCGCCAGCCCCCCGAGCCTCTCCAGCTCCGCGAGTGTCGACCGCGCGCTGGCGAGCGTGAGCGCGCGGTCGATATGCGCCGGCCGCGGACGGGCGTCCGGCGGAATGTCGCGCGTTCCGGGGTAACGGTACAGCTCCGGCCAGAACTCGGCGAGACAACGCCGCTGGAGGATCGTCGCGTGCTTGTCCGCCGGCACAAACGAGAGCAGCAGCCGCAGGTACTCGAGGTCGAGAAACGGGCAGACGGCGACATGACCAGCCGGCAGCAGCTGCTGCGTCCAGGGTGCGGTGGTGCGCCGCTGCCGCAGGAGGATGAACGCGAATTCGGCGAGGTTTGCTTCCTGCGGCAGGCTCAGGAGATAGCTGCGCAGGTCCTCGCGAACATCAGCGGTGGTCGGCCAGGCGTCGCGGGCGAGCACGTGTTCGTAGGCGCCCGGCAGGCAGGCGTCGAGGATGATGTCGATGTCGCGCTCCCGCGACTGGTACAGCCCGGGGATGCGAAAGCCGGGGTTGCCGAGGATATCCCCGGCGATGCCGTCGAGGAGCATCACCGGAGAGGAGGGCAGGCCTGCCATCAGGCGGGGCACCCAGGCATGCATGCCGGTCTCCGCGTCGGTGAGGACCTGGCGCAGCAGGTCGTCGCGCGCGTACTGGGCGGGCAGTGCAGGCTCGATCACCCGGTGCTGCAACTTCAGGTCGCGCGCCAT
>JAKLLP010000418.1 GCA_023150055.1 Gammaproteobacteria bacterium
TGGCCCGATGTATGAGCAGTATTTCGGCTTGACCTGCCGCCCATTCGACCTGGCCCCGGACCCGCGCTTTCTCTACATGACGTCGCAACACTCCAGGGCTGTTGCGAACATCCGCTTCGCCCTGATGAATCGCGACAGCTTCGTCATCATCACCGGGGAGATCGGTATCGGGAAAACAACGATTCTCAATACCGTCCTGCAGGAACTCGGTCCGGATTTCGTGACCGCGAAACTCACTCATACGACGTTGTCACACATCGAGCTGTTGCAGGCTCTCCTGTCAGAATTCGGCATGCCGATTTACAAGAAGAAAAAAGTTCTTCTTCTCGATACTTTACGATCTTTTTTTCTTAAGAAGCATGAAGAAGGAAAGCACGTCGTCATCATCGTCGATGAGGCTCAGAACCTCACCGGACCCGCTCTCGAGGAGCTTCGCCTGCTGTCGTGCATCGACACCTCGGACCGCAAGATCATCAGTATCGTCCTGACCGGACAACCCAATCTCGACGATCTCCTCGATGCGCCGGGGCTCACCCAGCTTCGCCAACGGGCGCGACTCCGCCAGCGCCTGGACGAACTCAACGAAGAAGAAACAGAACATTACCTGCGTCACCGGTTGGCTATAGCTGGCGGCTCACTGGAGAGGATCTTCACCCCGGAAGCGGTCAAGGATATCTACCGGCTCACACAGGGAATTCCGCGGCTGATCAATACGCTCTGCGACACAGCCCTGACCGCCTGCATGGTCGAAGACATCCCGCAGGTAGGTCTCGAGGTAATCGACGAAGTGGTCCACGAGCTTCGGTGGCAGTGGTTCGAGGATCGCACGCCGAAATCGGCCGCTGCGGAACTGCATAGCGACTCCACCGGTGAGACGACGAAACCCCGCTCCCCGCGCGTCATGCTGATGGTATACAAGGCAGGACAGTTTATGGAGCAGGTACAGGCCTCACAGTTTCCCTTCGTAATTGGGCGTAGCAACGCGAACGACCTCGTCATCATCGACAAGGAGGTCAGTCGCCGTCATGCCTTGATCGACTGCATTGGCGGTATCTATGTCATCGAGGACCTGAACAGCAAGAATGGCATCCTGGTGAATCGCAAGCGCCGGCCGAGGGCCCTGCTGCGTACAGGAGACATCATCACCTTCGGTCAGATAGACGTGGTGTTCTACACCGACCGCGCCAATGCAATTGCTGCAGCGGCGCCGACGTTACCTGCCAGCAATGATCCACCGGCCGGAGAAACTCCGACAGCGGCAGAAGGCGTGGAAGAAATGGAACAGACCGCCCGACGCAGAACGCGAGGCGTCGTTGAAATTCCGTAAGTGAGCACCGCCTGAGTGACCTCGGGTCGACACGGCCGGCGTGTCCAGCGGTGTTCGGGTAATTTTTGCTTCCGGCCGGCAGGCCGCAGAAATCAGGCGACATCCCTTTCATGCGGAAGCGCCGGTGGCGGCCCGCCACCGTGTGTTCCGCCCAACATCGGCATTTCCCTCGCTCGCGGGCCAGCCATGCTCAGGCTACGGCCCCATACAACGACCTCCAGCGTCTGCATCAGTATGAACAGGTCGAAGACGATGCTCGCATTCTTGATGTAGAACAGGTCATATTTCAGCTTCTCGCTGGCGTCCTCGACAGACGCCCCATACGGAAAGTTGAGCTGTGCCCATCCTGTGAGCCCGGGCCGCATGCAATGCCTGAAATCATAAAGTGGCACGCCCGCACACAGTTTCTCGACAAATTCTGGCCGTTCGGGCCGCGGCCCGACGATGCTCATCTCGCCACGGATGATATTGGCCAGCTGTGGCAGTTCATCGACACGAAACCTGCGAATGATGCGCCCCATGCGGGTGACTCGATCATCGCCCTGCCTGGCCGCCCAGAGCGGGCCGGTATCCCTCTCGGCATCAACGCGCATGCTTCGGAACTTCAACAAGTTGAAGACACGGCCACCTCGTCCTACCCGGCGCTGCCGGTAGAACAGCGGTGCCCGCACCCCGTCTTCGAGGCATACGCCGGCGGCGACAATCAGGAATACAGGTGAGAGCACAAAAACCAGCGCTGAACCTATAAGCAGATCGACCGCCCTCTTCGCCACCCGATACCCCCAGCGACTATGGCCACTGGTAGAGAAGATAAGCCACCCCGGATGGAGAACGTCCAGGTCGATCTTGCCGGTCTCCTGCTCGAGAAACTCGACGATATCCCGGACGGCCACGCCATGATACCTGTGGCGCAACAGCT
>JAKLLP010000419.1 GCA_023150055.1 Gammaproteobacteria bacterium
CGAGGTGCTTCCGGGCAAAATCAAGGGCAAGTTCGGCCAGGTAAATCGAGCGAGCCTGATCGCTGCTGGGAATGCCCGATATATTGGGCGCGATGTCTGACATTACAAGGTCGACCTGCCGGCCATCCAGCATTTCCTCGAAACGCTCGACGAACGCCTCGTCGTGAAAGTCGCCCTGCATGAATTCGACGCCGACGATGGGCTCCATCGGCAGGAGGTCCAGCGCGAAGACCCGCCCGGACTCGCCCACGCGCTTGATCGCCACCTGGCTCCACGAGCCCGGCGCTGCACCGAGGTCGACGACGACCATCCCGGGGCGGATGAGCTTGTCCCGGTCGTCGATCTCCATCAATTTATAGGCTGCCCGGGCTCGCCAACCCTCTGACTTGGCACGCTGAACGAAGGGATCATTGACATGCTCCGCCATCCAGGATTTGCTGGTCTTGCTACGCTTCATCGCGGTACAATTACGCCCTTTTGTCAATGGGTTTCAAAATGATTGAACTCACGCCGGCTCAACGGCGAGCGTTTCGTGCGCAGGCCCACCACCTGCATCCGGTCGTCAGCGTCTCCAGCAACGGGCTCACGCCCTCCGTGCTCAAGGAGATCGACCACGCCCTCCAGGCTCACGAACTCATCAAGATCCGCGTCTATGGTGAAGACCGCGCCCACCGGGATTCGATCATGGAAACCGTCTGCGCTGAACTTCAGGCAGCGGCCGTCCAGCATATTGGCAAGACCCTGGTCGTGTGGCGGGAAAAGCGTGAGGAGGAAGCCTCCGCAGGCAGCAGCGTCGAGCGCCCCAAGAAGCCGGTCGCGAAAGCCAAGTCCGCCAAGGCACTTTCGGCCCGCCGCGGCATCGCCTCGCTGACCGCCAAAGCCCCCAAGAAGACCCACTGGTTCGCGGCCCCGAACAAAAGCCGACGCAACCCGGCCGACTGACCGGCGCATGCGGGGCCGCGGTCAGCGCAGGCCGCGCCCCTGCAGCGCCACCAGCACCAGGCCGAGCAGGCTCTGAATCAGATATACCACGCTCGACACTCCGTGCCAGGCCACGAAGCGATCGCGCAAGGCGCTTTCCATCACTTCGCGCGGAAACGAGTCTGCCTTCAACTGGGCCAGGATCGGCTGGACGCCGAAGTATCCCGCAACCGTGAGCAGGAGCATGCACAGCACGAGCCAGAAGACGCTGCTCCTGAAAGCACCGCCCTCCTTGCGCAAGGCAACGAAAACCAGCAGATAGGCAGCGGCCGCCATGCCCAGCCAGGCTACATAGGTGAACATCTCCCCGGCCAGTCGCCCGGCCAGGGCCCTGTCATCGAGCAAGCGGAACAGGGCCGGGGCCGCCAGATAGCCGATCGCCCACAGTGCCCCCACCCAGAGGGTGATCGCGACGCTGTAAAGGTGCTCGGCCAGGCGCTGCATCGTCAGTCGATCAGACGTAACGGACGTCGATCAGTTCGAGCTCACGAACGCCTCCCGGCGCCTGCACCTCGGCTACGTCACCCGCAAACTTGCCGATGAGGGCCCGCGCGATGGGCGAACTGATCGCAATCTTGCCGTCCTTGATGTCGGCTTCGTCGTCACCGACGATCTGATAGGTCACTGTATCGCCGGTATCCAGATCTTCGAGCTCGACGGTTGCGCCGAAAACACAACGGCCATCTGCGTCGAGCAGCTTCGGATCGATGATCTGGGCGTTGGAGAGCTTGCCCTCCACCTCGCGGATGCGCCCCTCGATGAAGCCTTGGCGCTCCTTTGCAGCATCGTACTCGGCGTTTTCCGAAAGGTCTCCGTGGGACCGCGCCTCGGCGATCGCGGCGATCACCTCGGGACGATCCACGGTTTTCAGTCGCTGGAGTTCCAGCCGGAGCTTTTCAGCCCCGGCAACAGTCAGGGGAACCTTGTTCATGCCTTGCCGAGCTCCGCATGCAGGGCCTGCAGCGAGTAGGCCTCGAGACCGGACAGGTGGCGCATGCCCATGCAGGCCGCCTTGGCACCCTCGATGGTCGTGAACACCGTGACCTTGGCTGCCAGCGCGCTGGTGCGGATCGAACGGGAATCGGTGACCGCCTGACGCTTCTCCTCGACGGAGTTGATGACGAGGCTGATCTCGTTGTTCTTGATCATGTCCACGATGTGCGGGCGACCCTCGCGCACCTTGTTGGCCCGCCGGCAGGGAATGCCGGCCGCGAGGATGGCGCTCGCCGTGCCGTCGGTGGCCACCAGCTCGAAGCCGCG
>JAKLLP010000041.1:0-8802 GCA_023150055.1 Gammaproteobacteria bacterium
TAAAGAATCCGACGGCCGTGATGGCGATCACCGCCACCGTGATCGCGGCCATCAGCACCGTCAGCTCCCCCGAGCGAAGATCCCGAAACAGGGCGCGCAGCGCGAAGGCTCCGGCGTTCATGACACCAGCCGGCCGCCGACGATTTCGACGATGCGGTCGCAGCGTCCGGCCAGCACGTGCTCATGCGTGACGAGCACGAGAGTGGTGCGGGCCTGCTCGTTCAGGCCGAACAACAGGTCGGCGATCCGTGCGCCGCTCGCAGTGTCGAGGTTGCCCGTCGGCTCGTCGGCAAACAGGACCTCCGGCCGACGCACGAAAGCCCGGGCGATGGCCACCCGCTGCTTCTCGCCGCCCGACAACTGTTTCGGGTAGTGCGACATCCGTCGCTCGAGGCCGACGGCGGCCAGTGTCTGGCGCGCAAGCTCCCGCGCCTGCGCGTCGCCGGCCAGTTCCAGCGGCAGCATCACGTTCTCGAGCGCAGTCAGCGAGGGCACCAGGTGGAAGGACTGGAAGACGAAGCCGACGTGTTTGCCGCGAAGCCGCGCCCGGCCATCCTCGTCGAGCGTGGTGAGGTCCTCGCCGCACAGCCAGACGTGGCCGTCGGAGGGCTTGTCGAGGCCCGCCAGCAACGCGAGCAGCGTGGTCTTGCCGGCGCCCGACGGGCCGACGAGGGCCACGCTCTCGCCGGCCCTTATTTCCAGGTTGACGTCGTCGAGAATGGTCAGGGGGCCTTCCGGACTGCTAACCTGTTTGCCGAGACCGGATGTCCGCAGCACGACCTGAGCCACATTGCCTTCCTGCATCGCCAAGCTTCTCGTCCTGATCCTGGTGGCTGCCTGTCAGAGCGCGCACGCCGCCTGGAACCCGGACAGAGCTGGGTCGCGCTGCTGCAAAACCGGCTGGATGCCGAAGGGTACGGGTATCGGGTGGTGAACGCCAGCATCACCGGCGATACCACCACCAGTGGCGTCGGGCGGCTGCCGCGAGCGCTCAAGCTGCACCAGCCATCTATCGTCCTGATAGAACTTGGCGGCAACGACGGCCTGCGTGGCACACCGATCGACCTGATCAAGACCAACCTGGCGCAGATGATCCGCGCGGCCCAGGGGGCCGGCGCCCGGGTGGTTCTCGCCGGGATGAAGATGCCGCCCAACTACGGCGAGCGCTACACCTCCGCCTTTGAAGCCGTCTATCCGCAACTCGCCGCCGAGCACGCCACGGGGCTCATCGACTTCTTCATGGATGGCGTGGCGCTCGACCCGCAATACATGCAACCTGACGGCATACACCCGAATGCGGCGGGGCAACAACGCCTGCTCGACGAGGCCTGGCCCGCGCTCGAACGCGAACTATCGAAAAAGGACGGTTCCCGGTAGAGCCGATAGGGGACGGTTCCCTTTGGATTACCTGAACGCGCCAATGTGGTCGCGGATGAACCGCTCGAGCGAGATCGGATCGCGGCCCATGAGTCGTTTGAAGGTATCCGTGACCTGCGGGGACTCGCCCTCGGCAATCTCCCGGAACAGCGCCGAGACCGCGTTGGCGTGCCATTCGTTGGTCAGCACCTTCTTGAGGATCTCGTGATAGGCGCCGGGATCGACCGGGATATAGCTTACCTTCGTCCCCAGCACCGTCGAGAACCGCTCCGCGACCTGGTGGAAGCTCAGCAGCTCGGGCCCCGTGATCTCGTAGCCCTGCCCCTCGTGACCCGCACCCGACAGCGCCTCCGCGGCGACGGCGCCGATATCCCGCGCATCGGCCATGGCCGTCCTGCCCTCGCCCATCGGCAAGGCGAACGACTGCTTCTCCTTGATCGACTTCGCGCTGCCGAGCAGGTTCTGCATGAAGAAGTTCGGCTTGATCATGGTCCAGGCAAGGCCGGAGGCGCGGATGTACTCCTCGGCAGCCCAGTGCGCCTGCGGAATCGGGCTCGCCGCATCGGCGACCGCCTCCATCGACGACATCTTCACCACGTGCCGAACGCCGGCGGCTTTGGCGAGGTCCACCACCTGCTTCTCGAGCTCGAGCTGATGCTGGCTGTTCGGCATCAGCAGGAACAGCCGGGTGACGCCCGCCAGGGCCTTGCGGACGCTCTCTCGATCGGTCACGTCGCCGATGACGAGCTCGATGCCGGCGGCCTGCAGGGCCGCGGCTTTCTCCGCACTGCGCACCAATGCGCGCGCTTTCACGCCCTTCGCGATCAGTGCCTTCGCGGTCTCGCTGCCGGTCTTGCCGGTCGCCCCGGTCAGTAAAATCATTGCTTCGCTCCCCTGTCCGATTGGTCTGCTTGAAACAGGAGGCGGCCCGGGGCCGTCTCCTACGCCGGAAATATCCCTGCTATGGTTCGCTGGATCGCTTCGGCGGCCGCGCGCGGCTCCGCCGCATCACGGATGGGACGGCCGACGACGATATAGTCGGCCCCGCCGCGAAAGGCCTGCTCGACGCTGACCACGCGCTTCTGGTCATCGGTCGGCCGGTTCTCGACCGGCCTGATGCCGGGGGTGACCACCACCAGGCGCCGGTCCACCTCCCGCCGCAACGCCGCCAGCTCGAGCCCCGACGCTACCACCCCGTCGCAGCCGGCCGCAAAGGCCCGCCGTGCCCGCGAGATCACCAGCTTCTCCACATCGCAGGCAAAGCCGAGATCATCGAGGTCGCCGCGATCGAGGCTGGTGAGGACGGTCACCGCGAGGATCCGGACGCTGCCCTTTGCAGCGGCCGCGGCCTCCATGATGCCCTGATTGCCATGCACGGTCGTAAAGGTGACGCCCCGGTTGGCCAGCTGGCGGACTGCGGCGCCGACCGTCGCCGGCACGTCGAAGAATTTCAGGTCCGCGAAGACCTTCTTGCCGCGGGCTACCATCCAGTCGAGCAGCTCGAAATAGCCGCCCGACATCATCAGCTCGAGCCCCAGCTTGTAGAAGGTCACCGCGTCGCCGAGACGCTCGGCCAGCGCCCGGGCCTGCGCGGGGTCGGCGACATCCATCGCGAAAATGAGCCGATCGCGCGGGTCGATTGCTTCCTGTGGCGACATCGCGAAACCTTCCGGGCCGTGGTGATCGGGGGGGCAGATGCTAGTGGCGCAACCGGAAGACATCAACCGGATGACCGCCGGCGTGCCGGGCGCCGGCACTCATAATCCCGTCGTGACTTCCTCACGCAGGAACTCCTCGAGTTCCTGCAGTGGAAATTCCGTGGTCACGCGCGCCTTGCCGATCGACGGCAGCAGCACGAGGCGGAGCTGCCCGGCAAGCACTTTCTTGTCCATGGCCATCGCGGCCAACAGTTCCCCGGCGCTGACGGCGGGGGGGCCGAGCGGCAACCTCAGCGCCGCGAGCACCCGCGCTATGCGCTCGGCATCGCGGGCAGGCAGCCAGCCGAGGCGCTGCGAGAACCGCGCCGCCATGGCGATCCCCGCGGCCACCGCCTCGCCGTGCAGCCATTCACCGTAGCCTGCGCAAAGCTCGATGGCGTGCCCGAAGGTATGACCGAGATTGAGCAGCGCGCGGCGGCCGTGCTCGCGTTCGTCGGCGGCCACGACCTCCGCCTTGACCTCGCAGGCGCGGCGAATGACGTGATGCAGGGCATCCGCATCGCGTCCCACGAGATCGGCAGAGCGCGCGTCGATCCAGTCGAAAAACGCCGCATCCGCGATCAGGCCCGACTTGACGACCTCGGCGAGCCCGGCGGAAAGCTCGCGGTCGGGTAGCGTGTCGAGCGTCGCCGAGTCCGAGAGCACGCACAACGGCTGGTGAAAGGCCCCGATGAGGTTCTTGCCGCCCGGGTGATTGACGCCGGTCTTGCCGCCCACAGAGGAATCTACCTGGGCCAGCAGCGTCGTCGGCACCTGGATGAAGTCGATGCCGCGCTGGTAGATCGCCGCGGCGAAACCGGCGATGTCGCCCACCACGCCGCCGCCGAGGGCGAGCACCACGCCATCACGCGCCAGGCGGTGCTCGACGAGGGCATCCAGCACGGTCTCGACGGTGACGAGGTTCTTGTGCGCCTCCCCGTCGGGGAGCATGACCGAGGCGACGCGGCCTTGCGAAATCATGCCGCGCAGCCGCGCCTCGTAGAGCGGGCCGACGGTCGTGTTGGTGACGACGAGCGCATCGCGCCCGCGCAGGTGGCGATCGAGCAGGCCGGCCTGCCCGAGCAGGCCGCTGCCGATGTAGATCGGGTAGCTGCGTGCGCCGAGATCGACAGTGAGCGTCATCATGGGAGGATCAACTTACTCCAGTTCGGCGAGTCGACGCCGGATTTCCCGCGTCACGGCCGTCACCCGCCGTCCGTCCGTCTCGATCGTGAAGTCCGCAATTTCCCGATACTTCGGGTCCCGCAAGGCCATGAGCGCCTCGAGAATTTCGCGCGGATCGCCCCCCTTGAGCATGGGCCGCTCGCGGCCGCTGCGCGTGCGCTTCAGCTGCTGGTCGACGGTCGCGTGCAGATAGACGACCCGTCCGCGGCTGGCAAGGTGCTCGCGGTTCGCCGGGTCCTGCACCGCGCCCCCGCCGGTGGCGAGCACGATGCCGGGCAACTGTGTCAGCTCCTCGATCACGTGGCGCTCCCGGGTACGGAAACCGGATTCGCCCTCGCGCTCGAAAATATAGGGTATGTCCACGCCGGTGCGGCTCTCGATCACCTCGTCGCTGTCGAGGAACTCGCGGCCGAGTTCCTCGGCGAGCTTGCGCCCCACCGCGGACTTGCCGGCGCCCATCGGTCCGACGAGGAAAATGCTGGCGTTACTGTCCATGGGCGGAATTGTAGCGGCGGTCGCGGTGGCCGGGTGCCCGTAAAACGGCACCCATGAAAAGCAGAAAGCCGGCATTCGCCGGCCTTCTGGAGTCGTGATCGCGGTTGGCGATCAGAGGGTGTTCGAGCAATCGAGAGCGGTGCCGAACGGGCTCAACTGCCCGGGCGGCGAGGCGTTCTCGTTGTTCAGGTCCTCGGCCTTGGCATCGAGCAGGAACTCCTGCGAACGGGCGAACTCCGTACCCGAGACGCTGGCCTTGGCCTCGATCCGCGCCTTCACCCACAGGTTGTGGTCCTGCGGGTAGATGACGCACACGCGGGCCAGTCCCTGGGTGTTGGTGGTCACCTGCGCGGAGGTGCCGCCGGCGCCGGCCGTGGCACAGGGGTTACTCGCCGGGGCGCCGGAAGGCACCGCCGCCACGGTGGCGACATTACCGGCCTCCAGCCGGCCGCTGGTGTTGAGATCCTCACCGAGGTCGAGAATACCGTTGCGGTTGAGGTCCTCATCCGGGCAGCGCAGGTAGTTCACACCCTCGACGCCGTTGGTCCACCCGGCGCCACTGACCAGCAGGAACTGGCCCTTGCGGTACTCGGTGGAGTTCAGGCTGACCTGCACCGGCTTGTTGGCGACCGCGTTACCGACCGAGTCGGTGACGATGATGTTCCACTCCTTGGCAAACGAGGCGGTAGTCGGCTCGAAGATGTCGTTACCGGTACCGAGCGAGATGAACAATGCCTGCTGGGCCACGGTCAGATCGACCTCGTCGAACGCCAGGACGGCACCGCCGCTGCCAATGGCAGATGCCCGGATCTTCACCCCATTCTGCGCCGTGGAGTTCGGCCCGGCGGTGTAGAAGCTCTGCGCCGTGCCGAGACTGTCGGTGAGGTCCGTGCCGGGCGACACGCCAGGGCTGCCGCTGGTGTCGCTGATGATCTGGAACTGCACCGAGGCGTTCTTCACCAGCTGCTGGTTGGCGTCGCGAACCACCGCCGTCAGCGCGCTCTGCCCGTCCACCGGCACGGTGAACGGCGAGGCCTGCAGGTCGAGCGTGGCCGGCGTCGTCGCCACGAACTCCAGGTTCAGCGTGGCCGTGGTGTTGGTAGCCGGATCGCGGGCCGTCACCACGGCGCTGCCGGCCGTCGTGCTGGTCAGCGTCGCCTGCGCGATGCCGCCGCTGGTGGCCGTCACGCCGGAGACCGTGCCCCGGGTGCTCGAGAATTGCACGACGCTGCCGTCGGGTACGGGTGCGCCGTTCTGCAACCAGCGCACCTCCACCACCTGCGGCACCCCGAGGTTCACCTCGGTGCCCGCCGCCGGGGAAATGAAGCCGAAGGCATCCCCGGAAATGCTGACCGTCGCCGTCGCCGTCAGGCCGAGCGCGCTCGCCGTGAGCGTGTCACTGTTGCCCGCGCCGGGGGTGCCGGCCGTCAGCGTCGTGGTCGCGTCGCCGGATGAATTGGTGGCCACGCTGGGCGGGCTGAGCGAGTTGCCATTGGCGGACGTGAAGGTCACCGTGCTCGCACCGATGCCGACGCCCTCGGAGTCCTTCAGCACCGCCGTGTACTGCCCGGTGTTGTTCAGCGCCAGCGCCGAGGGGCCGGTGATCACGAGCGTCGTGCCCACTACGACGATGTCGATGCTGGTGGTCACCCCGGCGGAGGTGCCCGAGGCGCCGGCCGTGGCCGACACCGTGATGGTCCGATTGGTCGGATCGAGCCCGTTGCTCAGTTGGGCCGTGGTCGTGCCGCTGGCATCCGTCGGCGCCGGCGGGATGATCTGCCCGGAGGTCACGCTCATCGACACGGGTACGTCGTCGAGCGCGTTGTTGTTCGCGTCCCGAACGATGATTGTCAGCGTGACCGTGGAAGCACCGGTCTGGTCGGACGGCAGCTGCGTGGAATTCGCGATGATCTGCACGGAGCCGACCTCCGCCACGGTACCGCCGCCACCCGGGCTCAGGATCGTCCCGTCATCACCCCCGCCGCAGGACGCGAGGGTGAAGGCAGCCGCCACCAACACTAAAAGACTACGCAGTTTCTTCATGACTTCCGGATCCTTTGTCATGTCCGCCTACGGACATAGCGTCAATAAATGCTCGAGCCTTCTTTTAGTATTTTTGGCGTCACGAATATCAGCAGTTCCGACTTGTTCGATACGCGGTTGGTGGAGCGGAACAGGTAACCCACCAGCGGGATGTCGCCGAGGAAAGGAACCTTGCGCACGGTCTCGCCCTGCTCGGTCTCGTAGATGCCGCCGAGGACCACGGTCTGGCCGTTGTCGACCAGCACCTGGGTCTCCACGGAACGGGTGTCGATACTCGGCACCTGCCCGCCACGCTCGTTGGTGATCACCTGGCCCACGCTGTCTTTGGTGACCTTCAGGTCCATGATGATGCGATTGTCGGGCGTGATCTGCGGCGTGACCGTCAGCGACAACACAGCCTCCTTGAACTGCGTGCTCGTCGCGCCGCTGGAGGCGGCCTCCTGGTACGGGATCTCGACACCCTGCTTGATGAACGCCTCTTTCTGGTTCGCCGTGATCACGCGCGGTGAGGAGATGACCTCGCCGCGACCCTCGGCCTGCAGGGCGGAGAGCTCGAGGTCGACGAGGAAGTCGTCATCGAGCAGCGCCACGGCGAGCCGGCCGGCCGGGCTTGCCACCGGCAGGTTGACGTTGAAGCGGTCATCGAGCGCGGGCAAATCCACCGGGAACGGCGTCCCGGTATTGTTGATGTTGTCGATGCCGGAGTTGACGATCGTATCCGTGCCGTTGGCACCACCGGACACCGCGATGAGTCCGTCACCGCTTTCGTCAACGGCCGTAAAGCCCCAGCGCACGCCCAGGTCGCGGCTGAAATCGTCACTGACGATCACGATACGCGACTCGATCAGGACCTGTCGCACGGGAATGTCGAGGGTCGTGACCAGGCGGCGTACGTCGCCGATACGATCCGCCGTATCCTGCACCAGCAGGGTGTTGGTCCGTTCGTCGAGAGAGACCGAGCCCCGCTCGGACAGGAGGGAGTTTTTCCCCTTGCCCTTGATCAGGTCGGCCAGGTCGCTCGCTTTGGCGTAGTTGACCTGCAGGAACTCGGAGAGCAGCGGCTCGAGCTCCTTGATCTCTTTGCGCGACTCGAGATCGGCCTTCTCGCGCGCGGCGATCTCGTCCGCCGGAGCGATGATCATCACGTTGCCGTTCTGGCGCTTGTCGAGCCCCTTGGTGGCGAGCACGATGTCGAGCGCCTGGTCCCACGGAACGCTCTGCAGGCGCAGGGTCACGTTACCCTGCACGGTGTCCGAGACGACGATATTGCGCCCGCTGACGTCCGCCAGGAGCTGCAGCACTGCACGGGTCTCGATGTCCTGGAAATTCAGCGTCAGCCGTTCCCCGGAGTACTCCTTGTCGGAGCTGAACAGCGTCGCCGCCTGCTTCGCCTCCTGCTTCACGACGGGCTGCACCTCGACCGTGAACACGTTGTCGGTCTGGTAAGCGAGGTCCTCGAAGGCGCCACGCGTGGTCACGGCGATACGGACGTCGGCACCGGCCCGCATGACGGAGATCGAGTCCACCGGGGTCGCGAAATCCTTGACGTCGAGCCGCTTGAGAAGGCTGTCGGGCAGGCTCGCGCCGCTGAACACGAGCACCACCTGGTCCGCCTCACGCCGGACATCGACTGGCGTGCCCGGATCTGACAGCGTGACGATGACGCGACCGCCGCCGCTGTCGCTGCGACGGAAATCCACGCCCTCGATGTTGCGACCGGGCGCCCTTGCCGGCGCAGCCGTGACGGCGGAGGGGGGCGGGGCCGCGGCAAAGGTCTGGTCCGCACCGGAGGCGCCGAGCGTCACGAAAACGCTGTTGCCGCTGGCGCGGGTTTCGTAGGGCACCATCGTGTCGAGGTTCAGCACGACGCGGGTGCGCCCGCCGGACTCCGCGGCAAGGATCGTCGACAGCGGGCCGGTGTTGACCTCCCTGCGGCGCGACGGCAGGGCAATGCTGGTGTTGGCGAGGTCGAGCGAGATGCGTGCCGGGTTGTCGATGGTGAAGC
>JAKLLP010000041.1:8812-10895 GCA_023150055.1 Gammaproteobacteria bacterium
AGTTCGAGCTTGTTGCCCGGCGCAGTCTGCACCTGGATGTCCTGCAGCAGCAGCTCCTGTGCCTCGACGCGCGCCGCAAGCAGCCCGGCAAACGACGCGACGACCAAGGTCACGACCATGGTGGCGAAATATCGCCACTGCGTGCGGCCCGCCGCCGGATGTGCCGGGAAAAATCTGGTTGCCCTAGCCGTGCTCATCGTCACTTACTCCCACGCTCACCCTGGGGGGCGTCAGTCGGACAGCCCGATCGCTGCCGAACGCTTGTAGAACCCACCGATGCCATCCGGCACCAGTTCTTCAACCTGGATCTCGCCGTCGGTGACCTGCACTACGCGGCCGTCGTTCTGACCCACGTAATTGCCCGGAACGACCCGGTGCACCATGCCGTCCTGCGTCTGCAGCAGCGCGTAGCGATTGTTGTCACGATGCAGCGTCCCCACCATCTTGAGCGTATCGAGCGGGAACTGCTCGAGGTACTCCTTGGGCCGGTTGGCTTCCGGCCTGGGGCCCGCCGCTGATCGCCCTTTCGGCGAGTCGGCCACGAACGGCGAGCGCAGCGACTGCGCTTCGTAGGTAAAAGTCTCGTAGGGCTTGATCTGCGGCAACGGCTCGATGCGCCCGCCCGGGCGCGCCTTCACCTCGTCGACATACTCGAGGAGATCGTCATTGCGGCTGCCGCAACCGGCCACCACGGTGACCAGCAGCACGAGGGCCGCACCCTTCAGGAAAGATCTGCCGCGCGGACTCATCGCCTTACCCCGCCTTCCCGGTGCCCGACCGCTGGTTTCCCGCCGGGCGCTTGCCGCCCTTCGGCTGGGTGCGCTTGTTGCCCTTGCCGGCTGCATCGCCGGCACCGGCATCATCGGCGGCCGTCTCTTCCTCGTCGAGATAGCGGTAGGTTTTCGCTGTGACGTTCAGGACCAGTTCATCCGGCCCCGCATCCTTGCCGACCGGCTCAATGGCGATGTCGTGCAGAGTGACGATACGGGGCAGGGCCGCGATCTCGCTCACGAAACGACCGAACTCGTGGTACGCCCCCTTGAGCCGGATCTTGATCGGCTTTTCCGCGTAAAAGTCCCGCCGTACCTCGTCCAGTGGCTGGAAGAGCTCCTCCTGCAGGCCGGCGCCCAGTCCGGTCTGGGAGATATCCACCAGCAGGTTCGGAATCTCGGTCTTGCCCGGCAACTGCCGCAGCATCGTGCCGAAAGAACGCTCGATCTCGACGAGCTGCGCCTTGTAGGCGCTCAGGTTCGCGGCTTTGCGCTGTTTTTGCTCGAACGACGTACGCAGTTCCTTTTCCTCGCGCTCCGCCTTTTCGAGGACCGGCATCTGGTTCTGCCACACGAGCAGGTAGAAGCCGAGGGCAGCCGCCAGCACAAAGAACAGGCCGACGAAGAACAGGTGGAATACGCGCGGCCAGCGGCCGATGTCGTTGAAATCCAGCTGGCGCAGTTGCTCGAGGAAGTTCATCAGCCACCCTCCTCGTCACGCGCCGAGACCTGCTTGGCGAAAACCTTGAATTCGCTGGCGCGCGGGGTGCTCGCATCGGCCTTGCCCTTGCCGCCGGTCGGCTTCACTTCGACCACCTCGAGGTCCGGCTCACGAAGCCAACCGGACTTGTCGATGTTGCGCATCAGGGCCGATACGCGCGTGTTCGATTCCGCGATGCCGTCGATCTCCAGCTTCGCGCCCGTCTGCTTGACGCCAGTGAGGTAAACGCCTTCCGGGAGCGTGCGCACGAGCTGGTCGAAAACGTGGACGATCTCCGGTCGGCTCCTCTGCAGCTGCTCGATGATCTCCATGCGCGCGAGCAGGCTTTCCTTCTTCGCCTCCAGGTCGAGGATCTCCTTGATGCGCTGGTCGAGCGCCTGGATCTCGGCCTTCAGCAGGTTGTTGCGGGCATGCTGGTTGTCGATGATGGCGCCCATCACCAGGTTGGCGAGCAGCACGACGATCGCCGCTGCGAGCACGGCGCCGCCGAGCCCCATGAAGAACTGGTTGCGCCGCGTCTTGCGCAGCTCCTCGCGCCAGGGCAGTAGATTTATGCGGGGCATATCAGTCGAAACTCCGTAGCGCCAGGCCG
>JAKLLP010000420.1 GCA_023150055.1 Gammaproteobacteria bacterium
CAGTCATTCCAGCTGGTGCGCGGCGGCAGTGAGGCGGAACTGCGCGGCAGGAGGATCCTCGAGGTGCTGCCGGCGCTCACGCGGCACGGGTGCCTCTCCCGCGAGGCCGTGGAGGAACTGACCGCGGCATACCTCTTTCTGCGGCGCGTGGAGAATGCCATCCAGGCGATCGCCGACCGACAGACGCATCTCCTGCCGGCCGGTGACATCGACCGGGCACGCCTGGCGCTCTCGCTCGGGTTCGATGGCTGGGCGCGCCTCGCCGGGCAACTGGAGCGACACCGCAGTGTCGTCAGCCGTCATTTCCGCGACGTCGCGTTCCGCAACGGCGAGGAGGTGATGCCGGCCGGGCGCAGCAGCCTTGCCCAGGTGTGGCGCGAGCAGGTGTCGCCGGAGGCGGCGGCTGGCATGCTCCGCGAAGCCGGGTACACCGGCCCGGAGGAGGTGCTGGAGAAGCTGCGCCAGCTGCGCTCGGCAAGCACCCTGCAGCGCCTCGATGAGCCCGGGCGACAGCGCCTGGACACGCTGGTCCCGATGGTTCTGGAGATCGCGGCGCGGAAGGACAATCCGCTGCTGGCCGTCAGCGGGGTCGCGCGGGTGATCGAGGCAGTCGGCAGGCGCTCGGCCTATTTCGCATTGCTCAACGAGAACCCGGCGGCCTGCGAACGTCTGGTCGGCCTCTGTGCCATGAGCGATTTTCTCGCCGCCCAGGTGGCAGCCCATCCCCTGCTGCTCGATGAACTGCTCGACCCGCGCCTGTTCAGCGAGCCACCCACCCGCGAAGAGCTGGCGGCCGACCTCGCGCGGCGCCTCGATGGGGTGGATACCGAGGACACCGAACGCTGGCTCGAGGCACTGCGCAATTTCCAGCAGGCCGCGAAATTCCGTGTGGCCGTAGCGGACCTTTCCGGCGTGCTGCCGCTCATGAAAGTGAGCGATCGGCTGACCGAGACCGCCGAAATGGTGCTGCAGGCCTCGCTGGAGCAGGCGACCCGCGAGATTGCCGCTCGTCACGGCCACCCGCGTTGCATGGTTGACGGCGTGGAGCGCGGTGCCGAGTTCGGTATCGCTGCGTACGGCAAGCTCGGCGGGCTGGAACTCGGCTATGCGTCCGATCTCGACCTCGTATTCCTGCACGACTCGGCCGGGGAAGGGCAGCATACCGACGGCGAACGGCCCCTCGAGAACGCAGTGTTCTTTGCCCGCGTCGCGCGCCGGATCATCAATATCGCCACCATGCTCACCGCCAGCGGACATCTCTACGAGATCGATACGCGGCTGCAGCCCGAGGGCAAGAAGGGGCTGCTGGTCACCAGCCTTGCGGCTTTCGAGGCCTACCAGAAGGAAAGCGCCTGGACCTGGGAGCACCAGGCGCTGCTGCGCAGCCGCGGGATCGCCGGCAGTCCGCGCGTGCTCGCAGCCTTCGAGGACCTGCGCCGGCGTGTGCTGACACGGCATGTGCGCTGGGACAGCCTGCGCGAGGACGTGCTCGCGATGCGTGAGCGCATGGTGGGCGAGCTGGCGAAGGGGACGACGGAGCTGTTCGACGTCAAGCAGGATCCGGGTGGAATCACGGACATCGAGTTCATCGTCCAGTACCTCGTCCTGCGCGAGGCCCGCAACCACCCGGACCTCGTGCGCTGGTCGGACAACATCCGCCAGGTCGAGGCGCTCGTCGGCGCGGGCATCATCCCGGCGGCAACCGGGGCGGAGCTGACGGATATCTATCGCGATTACCGGCAACGTCTCCACCGCCTCTCGCTCGCGGGGAAGCCCGGGTTCCTGCCGCGGGGGGAGGCGCGGAAGGCCATCGAGCGGGTGCGCGACATCTGGTCGCAGGTGTTTGCCTGAGCACCGCCGGCGCCAGGGATCCGCGCGACCAGACCGGTGTCGACTGCAGCAGGGGGCATCGGGTCAGCACGACCAGCGCCGCCTACCGATCCGCCGACTCGCCGCGCGGATCTGCCGGTCGGCAGATCGACCGCCCCCCGTGGGCGGGATGAACCTATAATTCGTGGCTGATTAGTCCGACCGGAGATCGCGCAGTGGGCAACGAGGCCGCCAGCAAGGAGCAACTGATTCAGCCGAACGCCGAGAATCTCTACCACGTGACGCGCGCCGACCTGCCGTTGTCCTGCCCGATGCCCGGCATGTACCTGTGGAACTCTCATCCGCGCGTATATTTGCCGATCGAGGCGACCGGGAGCGTCAAGTGCCCTTACTGCGGCGCGACCT
>JAKLLP010000421.1 GCA_023150055.1 Gammaproteobacteria bacterium
GGGCAACTGACCCTGACCATCGGCAAGTACTATCGGGTAACCGGCGGCAGCACACAGAACCGCGGAGTCCTGCCCGACATCACCCTGCCATCAGGTGTCGATCCGAAGGAGATCGGCGAAGACGTTCGCGAGGGGGCCCTGCCCTGGGACCAGATAGAAGCTACCCGCTTCCGGGCCAGTGACCCGCTTGATTCTTCGATCGCCTACCTGACGCAGCACGAGGCGGAGCGAATGCAGGAGGACCCCGACATCCTCTACCTGCTGGCCGGGATCGAGGCGGCTTCGAAAAACCGCAGCCGCACTACGGTATCACTCAACCTTCAGAAGCGGCTTGACGAGCGCGAGCGCCAGCGTAAGGACCAGCTGGAGCTGGAAAACACCCGCCGGCGTGCCCAGGGCCTGGAGCCGCTGGCGTCTCTCGACGAAATGGATCCGGAGGAAAGACCGGATGTGCTGCTCAACCAGGCGACCCGCGTGCTCAGCGACTACATCGCGCTCGGTGCCATGACGGCCACCGCAGCGGCCAACAGCCCGGCGGGGCCCTAGTGTGGTGTCCCGCAAATAACTTGCCAGAAATGACCGCCCTTGCGGCGGGAGGTCTCCGCCGTCGCTCCCCGATACTCGCTTTGGGCGCAGACCTCCGCCTCCGGGCGGTCCGCCCATCGCAGACCGTCAATGTACTTGCGGGACGCCACACTAGGGACTGTCAGGCGGCCTTGCGCTGGCCGGTCAGTTCAGCAGTACCGCATGGATGTCCCAGTAGTCGTCGGCGAGCACGTTGACCGGAATGACACGTGCGTCGGCCGGACGAGCCTCGCCGGCCTGCGTGATTTCCACTGGAATTGCGGCCAGTGAGCTCGCGACAGGGACAGCATCATCGTCGCAGCGATACCGTGCATTTCGGTTCAGGTACCCGGACCGGCGTTGCACGAGCCGGTTAAGGCGCTCCGGCGCATCCAGGCCGCGCACGACGTTGTCGATCGTGCGCCCGAGCACCTGGCACTCCGCCACGCTGCCATAACTGATGTCGGTGAGGGCGCGGCCCGCCGCTTCCCGCGCCCGGCCGGCCACGTCATGAGCGGCCAGCTGCACGAGCAACTGCTCGGCCATGGCTATCAACGCCAGGTTGATGTTGCGCCGACTCGCCACACTGATACTGGCGAGCGCGGGCACGGGTTCCGTCTCGATATCACGCCGCTGCGAATGCAATCGCTCGATCTGCGAGGAAAGCCCGTCGACGGCTGCGTTGGCTGCCTCCGCGCGCTCCAGCAACGTGCGTCTGCGGAGGTAGTTCCAGAATCCGCGCAGCGCTTGCGCTTGCTGACGCAGGGCATCGACGTCGGCCGCCATGGCCTTTGCCTGGCCCTGCAGTGCGCGCAGGTTCGCGTCGATGCGGGACAGTTCCGCGGCGCGATGCGTTTCGAAGCGCTCGCGCGCCGCGGCATCCTCCCGGTCCATCTGCCGTTCTTTCAATTCATGGGCGAGCCGTGCCAACCGCCTGCGGCACTGCTGCCAGACACCCCGCAACTGGTAATAGACCAGCGCGTTACTCGCCTGCAGCGGGTCGACCAGCAGGTTCTCTAGTTGTTCGAGCCGTTGCTGAACACGCAGTGTCGCGCCTTCCTGCTGGCGTAGCTGGTCCCTCAGGCGCTCCTTGTCCCGCCGCAGCTGGGCGAGTTCCTTCTTCAGTTCCGCGCGGTTCCAGAAGAGCTTGAGCAAGCGCTCTTCGTCGGCGTCGTCGCGACGCTGCAGCAATGGAGTTGCAATGCTCGCCATGGGCCTGGTGTCCTGTCCCCGTCGGAGGTCATACGGGCAGACGTGACAGATCGCTGATTGTGAGCGGGCGAGGAGCTGGCGGTCGTTGAAGCAGTCGACAGTTCAGTCAGCAACTCAAGGACCAGCAACAGCATAGGTATGGCCGTTGTCGAGCAGGAAATCCAGCCACTTGCTGAGTACCATGTTGCGAGCCCAACGGCGGTTGATCTCCTGGCCCAGACCTCGCGCGATCTCGTTGAGGGCGGGATGACGGTGGCATTCTGCCCAGGCCATCACCTCGGCCACGCGGGCATCGAGGTAAAGGCGCACCGCAAGGTCGGGCTCTGCTACGGGCCCGCCTTTTTCGTCGAACAGGTAGGTCAGCCGCAGTGATCGGGTGTAGCGCGACCCCACATCCACGGCAAGATGCAGATCACAGTCGCCGGGCGTTCGTGACACCAGGCTGCAGG
>JAKLLP010000422.1 GCA_023150055.1 Gammaproteobacteria bacterium
TCTGCTCCGCAAGTCGGTGTGTTCATGGCGCTGCTCGCGCTGATTCTCTCACTGGGGGCCGGGACGTCCTACTGGATGCTCGGGGCATTGCCACTGGGGGATTTCCGGGGCGTGGTGCTGGTGCTCGCCGGCGTCGTTTTCCTGTATCTCTGGGCCTTCGTCGCGTACCGCCTCTTCCTGCGGGTGATGCCGCTGAGCGAGGGGGAACTGGAGCCAGGATCGCGCGCGGAGTTCGCTGCACAGGTGAACATCCTTTTCTACCTCTTGCTGTTCAACACCCTGATCCGCACCCATTTTCTGCCCGTGCCGCTGATGCGGCTCGTCTATCTGGCGCTCGGGACTCGTCTCGGGGCGAACACCTATAGTGCCGGCACGCTGCTCGATCCCCCCCTGACGGAATTCGGCGCGAACTGCATCATCGGTCACGACGCTGTCCTCTACGCGCATGCGATCGAGGGGGCGCGCTTCTCGCTCTCGAGGATCCGTGTCGGCGACGGCGTGACCATCGGGGCAAGCGCGGTGATCATGTCCGGCGTCACGATCGGCGATGGCGCCATCGTGTCGGCGGGCGCAGTCGTGCTCAAGGACACGACGATCGGCGCGGGCGAGGTCTGGGGGGGGGTTCCCGCAAGGCGCTTGCGATGAGGGAGGGTGTCGGAATTTTTTACAGTCGCCCAGGATGGGGAGCAGGGTTGAGTCAGCTTTAAATGGCAACTTATTGAAAATAAACAATTAAAAAAAACTGGCCTGGGTCTTGCTTATGTTTTTGCACAGGGCTTGGCTTGATAGCTGCCCTGCCGCCCAGCTAGGGTGCTCGGCAAGGCAAGAGCAAAGCGAAAATCGAAAGGAGAAAGACATGAAACTGATTAAAACGACCCTGGCTACCGGTATTGCGGCCGCGCTTGCCCTGGGTGTGGCCGGTCAGGCAAACGCCAGCGTGTACGCCAGTTCCAGCCTGAAGATCCAGAACTTCACGGTGGGCATCACCGGCTTGGCTGCCAATCCCATTCAGTCATATGAGTTCACGCTCACCAACACGGCGACCCTGAACGGCGCGAGCTCACCCGTGCAAACCAACACGTGCTCGGGGACCACGCCGGGATCGGGTTGCAACACGCTACCTTCGCTCGATGCACCGGCCGCGAACGCGCCGGGCGGGACGGTCATCCGCGCCAACAACGATTTTTCGTTCTTCGGGCCGGGCACGGACACCTATTCGAACGCGGACTCGGTGATCTACACCTCGGAACTCGGCAATGGTGTTCCCAGCTCGACCGCGCAGATCGCCGAGTCGGAACTGCAGGGCAACGGGGCCGCCCGCTCGAACGCCGAGATCACCTCGAACACCGGTTTCAGCTTCACGTTCCTGGTATCGGGCACCGGTAGTCTGTCGCTTTCGTTCGAGGCCGATCCGAGTCTGTACGCCGAGATCAACCAGCTGTCCTTCACTAGCGGTGCTGCGCAGGCAAACATGAACGCATCGTTCTCGCTGACGAAGAACGACGGTACGAGCGAGATCAACTGGCGGCCGAACGGCACCGCGAGTAATGACTGCTCGGTGACCGGCTCCGTTGTCAGCGTCACCTGCGCTGAAACGAACGACAAGGCTGACCTGAACCAGAACATTTCGGTTACCTCGAATCCGGCGACGGTTTCTTACAGCCGCAGCGCTGGCTGGAGCCTGATGGGTGTCAACGTGGCCGGCCTGACCGATGGCACCTGGACCCTGGCGTTCAACGGCGTGACCTCGACCTCCGTGCGTACGGTGCCCGAGCCCAGCGTGCTTGCCCTGCTGGGCCTTGCGATCGCCGGCATGGGTGCAGTCACCCGCCGCCGCAAGCTCGTCTGATTCAGAAGTACGTTCGATGAAAAAGGCGCGGTTTTTACCGCGCCTTTTTTTATTGCGTGCGCCCGGCAAGCATCTTTTGTGCCAGCCGGGTCTTTTTCTGTTTAATTGTCGCGGGCGCCTGCCTTGGCGAGCAGTTGTCTGGCTTCTTGTGCCTCGGGTGCGTTCGGAAACTTGGCGATGAGCGCACGCAATACCTCATGGGCCTCGGTGCGCTGTTCCCGGTCGAGCAGGACGGTGGCTAGGTGCAACTGTATTTCCGGCCGCTCGGGGGCGCGTTGCGCAGCCTCGCGGATCAGGTTGTAGGCGCGCAGGCGGTCTCCGCCCTTGAGCGTGAGCATCGCCAGGGTGTCGAGCACGTCC
>JAKLLP010000423.1 GCA_023150055.1 Gammaproteobacteria bacterium
TCGCCATCCACGAGGACAACATCTTCGATCCTGCCCTCGCCCGGCTGCCGAAGAAAAAGCGCGACGAGCTGAATTACCGCTACTCCTCGCTGACGCCGCACCCGGAGGCGATGAAATTCATCGACCGTATGGTGGCCGACAGCCGCAACGTGGCGCTCAACCACACCGCCGGGCTGTCCCTGCCGATGCAGGTGCAGATGGCGCTGTTTTCGCTGTTCTCCCTGCTCGACGCGGACGATGCCTACACGCAGCGCTGCCGCAATATCGTCCAGGAGCGCTTCCAGCGGCTTCTCGATGGGCTCGGTGTCGAGATCCCTGAAGATCCGAACCGCGCGGCCTACTACGCCGTGCTCGACATCGAGGCCTGGGCGCGGCGCACACATGGAGACGACTTCATGAAGTGGGCGACCGAGGAGCACGTGCCGCTCGATATCGTCTACGGCGCGGCGCGCAATTTCGGCATGGTGCTCCTGAACGGCGATGGCTTCGGCGGTCCGCCGTGGTCGGCGCGGGTGTCGCTGGCGAACCTGCCGACGGATGCCTACGAGCAGATCGGCCGCAACGTGCGTACCGGCGTCAACAACGCCGAGCAACGCTGGCGGGCCTCGCGGCAGGCGGCCCGGAAGACCGCCCCGGGAGCGGTGAAGAAGGCCGCGAAGTCGTCGGGGAAAAAATCCTCGACGAAGAAACGCGCACGCGGCAAGAAATGAGTCGTCGGTCTGTGGTAGCGGCGGTAGGAGCAGCAGGAACTGCAGGAGCGACTTCAGTCGCGACCCGCATGGTTGCCAAGCATTTGTCGCGGCTGAAACCGCTCCCACAGCGTATACCGACCGGTACGTGACCTTCAAACAGTGGAGAACGACATGAACGAACAGATAAGTCACGCTGGATATCGCCTGGTGGTTCGCACCGCTACCGCCGTCGTGCTGGCGCTGGCGCTCGCCACCACGGCGACCGCCAAACCGAAAGTCACGATTCTCGCCACCGGCGGCACGATCGCCGGGGCGCAGGCGAGCCAGGCGGAGTATGGCTACCAGGCAGGCGCCTTCAAGGTCGAGGACCTGATCAACGCCGTGCCGCAGATGAAGGAGCTCGCCGACATCAACGGCGAGCAGATCGTCAACATCGGCAGCCAGGACATGAACGACGAGGTCTGGCTGAAGCTCGGCAAACGTGTGAACGAGGTGCTGCAGTCCACGGATGCGGTGGTCATCACCCACGGTACCGACACCATGGAGGAGACCTCGTATTTCCTGAACCTGGTGGTGAAGAGCGACAAGCCGGTGGTGCTGGTGGGCTCCATGCGCCCGGCCACGGGCATCAGCGCCGATGGCCCGATGAACCTGTACAACGCCGTCGCGGTGGCCGCCGACCCGAACGCGAAAGGGCGCGGCGTGCTGGTCGCGATCAACGACACGGTCCACGCCGCGCGTAACGTCGTGAAGGTCAACACGTCCAACGTCGAGGCCTTCAGGAGCCCGAACCGCGGGCCGGCCGCCATCGTCAACACCGGCAAGATCACCTGGCTCGAGGTGCCCGGAGGCCGGCGTGGGGCGAAGAGCGAGTTTTCCATAGACGGCGTCACGGCGCTGCCGCGGGTCGACATCATCTATGCCCATGCCAACATGAGCGCCGACCTGATCGACGCTGCCGTCGCCAACGGGGCCAGGGGCATCGTGCTGGCGGGCGTCGGCGACGGCAACGCGACCACCGCCGCCATCGACAAGCTCACGGCCACCGCGAAGAAGGGTGTGGTCGTCGTGCGCAGCACGCGCGTGCCGAGCGGGCTCACCTACCGTAACAACGAGGTGAACGACGACAAGCTCGGCTTCGTGGCCTCGTTGGAGCTGAACCCGGCGAAGTCCCGCGTCCTGCTGCAGCAGGCGCTGCGGGTCACGAAGGACCCGCAGGCGATCCAGAGGATGTTCGCGGAGTATTGAATCGGCACTGAAGTGCCTCCCACAAGGTGCTCTTCAGCGGCGGCTCTGAACGAAGCCCTGTAGGAGGGACTTCAGTCCCGACAGGGTTTGGCCTCCACCTGGGGTCGGCACTGAATTGGGCTCCCACCGGGTGCTGCCCGGCGGTGACGCTGAAACAGGCCGTGTAGGAGGGACTGCAGTCCCGACAGGGTTTGGCCTCCACCTGGAGTCGGCACTGAATGGCTCCC
>JAKLLP010000424.1:0-235 GCA_023150055.1 Gammaproteobacteria bacterium
AAAAGTCTCCAGGTTGCTCAACTTCCAGCGCAATGCAGGAAGCGCCGATGCATGCTGGCATTGCAACAAGGTCCAGTTCGGTTCGGCGCGCGCGAGCCCGCTCAGGAACTGCTTGTGCGCCACACTCAGTAGTCGCGGCAATTCGTGGCGCAGCCGCACCCGCACATCCAGCAGTGTCTGCAAGGAGCATTCAATCTCGGTCATGCCCACGAAGGCCCGCTCGTACTCGCTGGCA
>JAKLLP010000424.1:245-2165 GCA_023150055.1 Gammaproteobacteria bacterium
TTGTCGTTGCCGAACAGCACCTCGTGCGTCGGCCGATTGTGGCCCGCCAGGTAGATCACGAAGCACTCGACCATGCCGTCGGTAATGCCACCCGACTCGTAGAGTCGCCATACATCAAAGAGGTCGCGTGGATGCTGTCGGTCCAGCGCGGCCACCAATTTGCCGGCATAGAGTTCATCCGGCACCAGCATCGGAACCTCGAATTCCAGGCCAAAAAGATCGCGGGTCCGCGCGCTCAGCGTGCGCCGCTCGGCTGGCAGCACGGTGCCGCGAAACACCACGTTGACCTCGATCTTCACCTGGCTGATCTCGTTCTCGACGATCAGCTTGGTATCGCCGAGATCCTTGCTGCGGATCAGCCGCGCCTGCACGCCCAGCCGCTCGATGCGCCCCGCGATGGCTGCCAGTTCGTGATTGATCGCGATCAGCGCTTCGTCGCGCGGTACCTGCCACGGGAGGTACACCACATCGATATCGACCGACAGGCGAGGCATGTCCTGCAGGAAAAGGTTGATGGCCGTTCCGCCCTTCATGGCGAAGATGCCGTTGGCAAACACGTCCGGCGCGACGGTCAGCAGCAGGCGAACGGTGTCGGCATAGGCCTTATCCATGGGGCTTCAGGCTCAGCAGCGTACCGTCGTCGAGCCGGCTCATCCAGCGCTTGTTGCTGCCGGTGCGCGCCGGATACTGGGCCAGCAGGACATCGACATCCACGAGGCCTGTCTCGCGCGCCCAGGAGAGGAACAGGCGCACCGCCTTGACGCTCGTGCAAAATGACAGCAGTTGACCCAGCATGTCCTTGCGTGGCGAGCGCATCCCCTCGAACAGGTTGCGGGCTTCTTCCAGGCTTTGTTTGACGCCAACCTCGTACAGCAACTCGAGGACGGCACGCTCGGGAGCTGCCACCAGCAGATCCTGAGGCTGGCCCGGTGGGGTGCATACGGTTTTGCCGGCCAGGTCCGCGTCCGGCCAGTCAAACAGATGGGCATATACGTAGCGCGCCGGAAAGCGCGACGTGAACCAGCCCGGCAACGCGAATCGGTTGTCACCCCACAGCACCAACGCTTCTCGACTGCTCAGGTTGTGCCGCACACCCTGCAGTGCCAGGGCGCTCCTGCCGCCTACGTGCAAGCCGGGCACGCGCTTCTGCAGAAACGCCAGCGCGCCGTAGACGCCGAAATCATCGTTCGGAAAGGCATAGACCCCTTGGGCCAGACGGATGAGCCAGCCCCCCGCGGCGTAGTGAGCGGCGAGTTGGGGCGACACGCCTATCCGGTGCAGGGCCATCAGGTCGAACGGCGCCCCGCGGGGTAGCTCCGCCTGCAGTCGCTTGATTATCTGACGCCTTGAATTTCCACTCATATTACAAAAATAACACAAAATTCAATCAAACCACGGAGACACCCCGAAAGTTGGAAGAGAAAGTAGCATCAGGTTTTATTTTTCCACCGATATCCAATCAATCGAGGCCACCCGGAGAGCTTCCTTTGGAGCCGCATCTGCGTAGGAGGAGCACCCGCTCGAGTAGATCGGGCTCCTCCCACGGTACCCGGTGGCTCACCCTGATCCTCCGTCCGTCCCTCCCTGTTCCTGGATCCAGGAACGGATGTCCTCCACCCGCCAGGCGGTGACACGCTCCGAGATCTTGATCGGTGCCGGGAAGGTACGTGCGGCGACGCGGCGCCAGAGTGTCGAGTGCGAGAACGGCAGAAAGGCCAGCAGGCGGGCTTCTCGCACGAATCCGGTCTCGGGCAGGGAATGAGGGGCAGGGCTGCGGGCGCGCAATGGCGATGCAGTCCGGGGAGCTGCGGTTGTGATGGGCATGTTCGGTTCCTCATGCAGGCCGAAGTTCATGACCCCTCGTCACGATCGTTCTAGGTCAGTTTCGAACGATCGCTAGGGAAGCGCACGCGCAAGGCT
>JAKLLP010000425.1 GCA_023150055.1 Gammaproteobacteria bacterium
CAGGGCCGCGATAGGCAGCGAGTGCGGTGACCCGCTGCCGATACCCGCGTTGTCAATTTCGTGCGATTACTCATTGGCCTGGCTGCGCTCGATGCCACCTTATCGTGCGGGCTAGCCGTCAGCGTTCGGGCTGGAAGCGCAGGCGCACCTCGGTGCGCCGTTCGACCGCCTGGCTATCTTCGATCACCGGCTCGAAGCGCCACCGTCGCACGGCCGAGACGGCCGTCTCCTCGTAGCGCCCGGCCGGGCTCGAGGCGGTGACGGCGATGTCGCGGGTCTCGCCCCGCGCATCGACGATGAAACTCAATTCCACCCAGCCTTCCGGGTCGCGGCCCAGTGTGCGACGGCGGTCTTTCGGTTCGACGTAGCGGCGGAAAGTCAGTTCGCCGAGCGCGACTTGCTGCGGCTGTGAAATCGCGCTTGCCTGCGGCACGTCTGGCGGGGCTGCCGCCGGCGCACGGGCGAGCGCGAGCGCCGGCCCAGGTGCCTCATCGGCGGTGTCTGGCGCTGGTGCGAGCGGGCCTTCATCGACGCGCACGACCTCAGCGGGACCCGGTGCTCCCGCCGCCGCGGCCTCGCCCGGCAACGGAGCGGATGGGCTCGCCGGCCGGACCGCCACCTTTCCCGGTGCCGCGGGCGCTGCGCCAGTCGTCGCGGCAGCCTGCGGCGGGGCCGCATCCGGCAGGAGCTTCCGTCGGGGTGGTTCGGCGGATGACACGGTCGTGACAGCGGGTGCTGCTGCACCTTGTGCCGCCGGCTCCTCCTGGAACGCGGCCGTCGATGTCGGCACGGGTACGGGCAGGGGTGGCAGGACGGGGGTGACGGGAGGGAGCCGGGCGGACGCGGCCGTTTCCGCATTCGGTGGCGCATCGGCCGCAGGCCAGAGCGCAACGGCGAGCACGAGCACGGCCATGGCGCCGCCCGCGACGACCCAGGGTGCGCGCGGGATCGCCGGCGCGGGAAAGTCGCGGGCCCGGGGCGCCTCGGCGCTCCCCGCTGCGGTTCCCAGGAACTCGCGCAGGAAGGTGTCGATATCACGCGTGCGCTCCTCGCGGCGGAAGGCGAGCGCTCGCTCGAGCGCCTGCCACTGCGGGTCGTCGAGTTTCACGATGCGCGCGGGAGGGTGACCGTCGCGCTCGGCAGTGAGGGCGTCTTCGTTGCCGAAGGCGCGATGGCCTGCATACATGCGGTAGGCAATGCAGGCCAGCGCGAACAGGTCGTCCTGCGGTGTCGCCGCTTGTCCTTCGAGTGCCTCGCAGCTCGAGTATGCCGGCGTGCCTGCTCCGGTCGTCGCCTCGTCGACGCGGCCGCTGTCGACTCGCGCGATACCGAAGTCGATGAGCTTTGCGGTGCCGTCGCCGGTGAGGACGATGTTGCCGGGTTTTACATCCGCATGCACTACGCCGCGGCTGTGCGCAAAGCGCAGCGCATCGGCAATCGCGACGAGGATGCGTGCGCAGGTTTTCGGGTCGAGCGGCCGGTGCCTCTGCCGGTCCATCAGCTCCGCGAGCGATCTTCCGTCCAGCCACTCGCGGGTGATGAAAGCGATCTTGCCGTCCCGGTCGAAGTCGAAGACGCGCGCAATGTTCGGATGCTCGAGCCGCGGTGCGAGCGCCGCCTCGTGCTGCAGCAGGCGCAGCGCATCCTCGTGACGCGGAGTCGCGGGGCTGACCAGCTTGATGGTGACCGAGGCGCTGTCCGCGCCCGCCTCCCTGCGGCGGCGGTCGAGCGCCCTGTAGACCTCGCACATGCCGTTGGTGTCGAGGCGCTGCTCGAGGACGAAGCGATCACGCAGAATCACGCCCGGGCTGAGTGTGGCTGCCGACGATGACGGGGCGCGTGGCTGTGCGCTGCTTCTCGCTGCTTCCCGCGACCACTCGGTCGGTTCGTCCTCGCTGTGGCCCTGGTCGAGGTCGGCGAGCAAGGTTGCGCAGGTGTCGTCACTGAGCCGGCCTGCCTGCCGCGCCTGCAGGATCAACTCGCGCAGATTCTCCGATGCCCCGCTTTTGTCCGCGCAAGCGCTCGCCAGGGCACGCCGTGCGAAAGCGAGGCTCACTATCCCGACCGCCATGCCATTCAACGCCTCGGCGAAGGCGTCGGCGGCGTGACCGGAGTCGATCAGGGGCGGGGCGAAAGCCATGACCAATGCCGCTGCAGGCTGAG
>JAKLLP010000426.1 GCA_023150055.1 Gammaproteobacteria bacterium
GCACCGCGCCGACCACGGGCTGACTCAGTTCGAACAGGATGTCCTCCCAGCCGGCCCGGCCGTTGTCCCACGCGAACGTGGTCGGCGGCAGGCAATCGCGCGGGCCGCACTGTGTGATGCTGGCCAGCTGGCTGCGCTGTGTGCCGAGCGCAGTCGGTGCCGCGTACTCCAGCCGGTAGCGGTGCACGCGCGTGAATCCTGCGGCCTCGCGGAACTCGTAGTCGATGGACGTCAGTCGCTGTGAGGATCGCCACGGCGACCCCGCGACATAGCCGCTGCGCCTGTCCTCCGCCGGCCGCTCTTCATAGCTGAATACCAGCCGATAACGCGCCTGGTCGGGTGACTGTGCCGCGGCATAGGTCCAGCGGATTTCCGCCGGCCAGTGCTCGCCCGACACCGCATCCTGCGCGTAGCTGAAGCCCATTCGCTGCTGGAACCTGTCTTCGACCTCGTTGAGGGCCCAGGCGCGGACCTCCCCGCTGCCAGGTGCCGTGATGCGCGAGTCGGCATCGTTGCCGTAGCGGTAGACGAGCCCGTCGGGGCGCCGCACCTCGAACCACGCGGGTCCCGAGCCCTCGCGTCCCTGCGCGATCACGCGCTCGAAGCCGTGCAGTTCGCGCCGGTACTCGGCGCCCGCTGCGCCGTGGGTACCGCTTTGCAGGACCAGCGGCTCGCCGTCGAGGCAGAAGCGATCCTCGGGACCGAGGCCCACGCCCTGGACCCGCCCGTCGAGGGCGCGGGTCAGCGGACAGCGATGAACCTGTGAAAGGCCCGATATCGACCAGCGCATGCCGGCATGGCCGTCGCCACTGCTGCTGTCGTAGCCGAGCGCGATGGCCGGCCCGAGCCCGTTCAGCCCCGAGGCGACCTGGATCGGGATCGTGTAAGTAGCGGCACCGCTGGCCGCTGCCTCGAACTGGCCCGCGATCCGTCCGGGCAGGTTGGCGGCCAGTGCCTCGGCGCAGTGACCAAGGATGCCGAAGCTGAAGGCCAGGGCAGCGAAGGCATTCAGCTGCGTCGCGCGGCGAGGGAAAAAAGGCGCTCGGTCGTTCATGGCGTGCTCCCTGTTCGGTCGTGGGCGACGTGCGCGTGGTTGACGGCACTGGACGATCACCATCGAAGCAGAGCCGGGATGCAGCGGCGACGCGGGAAAGCGCGCTGAATGTCCGGGAATTCGAGAAAGCGCGGCTAGCCGCCAGATATGCGCGCCAGACGCAGCTCGGGCATAATCGACGCCGGTTTCCGGGGTGAGCTGTGCTCGCATGGGCGAGCGTTTCGCCTCGGCTGTTGCGATTGTCCTTGCGGAGATTTCCTGATGATGTTGCGCCTCGAGCTCACGGCATGGGCACTGCTGCCTTGCCTCGGTCTGTGCCTGCCAGCTTTTGCCGCCGAGCCTCGTTACACCTACGCCGAGATCGGTTACCTGAACGTCGATTTCGACGACCTCGATGAGGACGGTGATGGTTTCGGTATCGGCGGCTCCTATGCCCTGCATCGCAATTTTCATCTGGTCGCCGAGTACCAGGACATCGATCTCGGAGGCTCGCGGGATGCCAATGCGCTCGCCCTGGGGGCAGGCATCAACTACGCGCTGCGGCCGGGGCTCGACGCCGTGGGACGGGTGCGCTGGATCGACAGCGAGGTCGATGTCGGTTCGCGCAACGAGGATGACAGCGGCTATGGGCTCGAAGGCGGCATCCGGACCATGATCAATCCGCAGCTCGAGCTGAACGGGTTCGTGCGATACACGGACATCTACGGCGAGAGCGACACCAGCCTGGCGTTCGGCGGTCTCTACGGCATCAGCAACAACATTGCCCTGGGCGGTGAACTGGAGTTGTCAGATGACGTGACCGCGTTGTTCCTGCAGGCGCGCGTGTACTTCAACCCGCCGCGCCAGATGCGCTGAACCGTCGCCCAACGGCGCGGTGAGTCCTGCCGGCAGATCGCGCAGGCTCTTCCGGGCCGCAGCGCTCGGCAAGGCGGGCGCCACGCCGCGGATGTGCTGGGAAAAGGGCTCTTCGCCCATTGGCGGGGATGGCAGCCGGCGTGAGACTGGCTGCGCTGGTGGCGGTCAGCGCGACCGATGGACCGCCCTTGCGGCGGGAGGTCTCCGAAGTTGCTCCCGCCGTGATTCGCCGATACTCGCTTGGTTCGGAGA
>JAKLLP010000427.1 GCA_023150055.1 Gammaproteobacteria bacterium
CGCCCGCGGCGAGTGCGAGAACCGCATCAAGGAGGCGCAGCTCGATCTGTTCGCCGACCGCCTCTCCACGGCCACTTTCCGCGCCAATCAGCTGCGACTGTGGCTGGCCTCGGCCGCCTACGTGCTGATGCATGCCCTGCGCCGCCTCGGCCTGCGCCAGACCTCCCTGGCCCACGCCTGCGCCCACACGATCCGGCTCAAGCTGTTGAAAATCGGCGCCGTCGTCACCGTCAGCGTGCGCCGCGTGAAGCTCGCTCTGAGCAGCGCCTGTGCCTACCAGCAGGAGTTCACCGCTGCCTTCCATGCCCTCAACGCCGCGGCGCGTTAAACCGCACCCCACGAAACAGACTACCGCAACCCTCAACTCCGCCTCGTTTCGATGCGCTCTGGCGCAGAGCGTTGGATCACTGTCGGCGAAAACAGCAGTGCTGCACCCGGCAACGCACCGCCCGATCATCAGCGCTGCGAAAACCACCAGACGGCCTCATCGAGGCGCAAAATCAGCAGGGCTGTGAGAAATCCGGGCTAGAACCTATCTCAAAATTGCCTGAGCAGGATGCATAAGGCTGCAAGCTGCACGAAGCCGAGGAAATTGCTCGGGTAGTACTCCCAGCGAACTAGGAGACGGCGTTGCCACTGAATCCACGCAAAGAACCGTTCGACGATCCAGCGACGCTCGTAACGGCGCAGCCGGCGACCGTCCTGGGTCTTACGCTTGCGGTTGGAGCGGTGCGGGGCGATCAGCTCGGTGCCTTGGCCACGCAGCGTCTCGTCGAGCTGGTCGCTGTCGTACGCCTTGTCGCCAATCAGGTTTTCCGGCATCGCCTCGATCATGTAAAAATCGAAGGTCAGCTGCACGAGCGTGACCTCATGATGATTCGCCGCGTGCGTAGTGACGGCAAGCGGCAAGCCGTGGCGATCAACAATTGCCATGATTTTCACGCCTTTTCCGCGTCTGGTCGGCCCGATCTGCGCGCCGCCACCCTTCGCCGAGGCGAACGTCGCGTCGATGTAGCATTCCGACTCATCGATCGCGCCTTGCTCACGCAGCGTGTTCGCCAGCTCGGTCAACGCGGCACGGATCACTTCGTTTTCGCACCACTGCTGAAAACGGCGGTGCACCGTTTTGTAGTTCGGGTAGGACTGCGGAAGCATGTGCCACTGCGCGCCGGTGTTGAGAATCCACAGCACCGCATCGAGAACCTTGCGTGCGGGAATCGGCTTGCGGCCCGGACGATCGTCGGGAATATGCTCCTCCGGAAAGTGCTTCCGGATCAGCTCCCATTGTTCGTCCGATATGCGTAGCACACAGCAATTCTACCCGCTCGATGCACGTCTCGCGATTTTGAGATAGGTTCTAGTGTCCTGTCCCACAAATCCGTTGACGGCCTGCAATGAACGGACCGCCCGGAGGCGGGGGCCTGCGCCCAAAGCGAGTATCGGGGAGCGACGGCGCAGCCCCCCGCCGCAAGGGCGGTCATTGGTAGCAGGTTATCTGTGGGACAGGACACTATCAGCCTGTCGGACTTGGGATTGATCTACTGCGATTATGGTGAGTGCGGAGCCGTCGGGCGGAATCTTCAGGCGATGCTGTCGCGCCGGCAGCGCACGCCGGCCGGCACCCAAACCGCTAGAATATCGGCATGGAACAACCCCGGCGCCATGACAGCATCAAGGTCGAGGTCGAGACGGCCTACCTCCCCGACCAGTCGGATCCGGCGATCCCGCGTTACGTGTTTGCCTACACCATCACCATACGCAACCACGGCCGGCTCCCCGCCACGCTGATGACCCGCCGCTGGGTGATCACTGACGCCAACGGCAAGGTGCGGGAAGTCGAGGGCGACGGCGTGGTGGGAGAGCAACCCCGCATCGGGCCCGGCCAGGCACATCGCTACTCCAGTGGCGCGGTGATCGAAACACCGGTGGGCGTCATGGAGGGCTGCTACGGCATGGTGAGCGAGGACGGCGTGTCCTTCCCCGCGCACATCCCGACCTTCCGCCTCGCGGTACCCGGCATCCTCCACTGAGATGGCGGTCTACGCCATCGGCGATATCCAGGGCTGTCACCAGGAACTCCTCCGGCTGCTCGACGCACTGAACCTGGACCAGGCGACTGACGAACTGTGGTTTGTCGGGGACCT
>JAKLLP010000428.1 GCA_023150055.1 Gammaproteobacteria bacterium
GTGGCGAGCTCATCGAGCTGCTGGCTGACCACGAACACGGTCGACGGTTGGCTGGCTGCCGGCTGCGCCATGCCGGCCTCCGGTGGGCCGGTATCCTCGGCGGCGCCTGCGACGGCCCCGGCCAGGAACAGGATCAGAACAAGGCCCCGCAAACGATTCTTCAGGCGCATGGGCGGTCATTCTAGCCCGCACTATTCATGCAAGGCGGCATCGAACGCGGGCAGGGCGATTGTGACCGTTTTGCCCGGGGCCCGGCCACAGCCCCCGCCCTCATATTATGTGGCAGCGGTTGCCGCGCCGGTGCCGGGGTCGCCTATACTGGTTCCCGCGACATGAACAAGAACACGCAGAACGGGCCCGCATTCCTGCTCGCCGTGTTGCTTGCAACGGCTGCGCCGGCCGCCGTTGCCGCCGGCAGCGTCACCTGGCAGGGCTGGACGTTCGACCACGACGTCAGCGACGAGTACGACGGGCTGTCGCTCCTCAATGTCCATTACCAGGGTCACAAGCTCATCCACAAGCTGAGCTTTCCGGTGATGCGCGTGTTCTACGAGGAGGATGTGTGCGGGCCTTATGCCGACCGGCTCGGTGGATCGCTGTCGGTGATCCCCTGGGCTGAAAACGCCAAGCTCGCACAGCGCGAGTTCACGCTCAACGGCGAGCAGTGGTACGAGATCGGCATCCGCGACCAGATCGGCAGCTACGACATCTACCAGGTGTATTACCTGAGCGCGGGCGGGACGATCGATGCCCACATCTACAGCAAAGGCCTGCAGTGCGTGCGCGATCACGTCCACTATCCGGGCTGGCGTATCGACTTCGACATCGACGGTGCGGGCGCCGACCAGGTGCTCGGCGACCGCGGTGCCGGGTTCGAGTTGCTTGCGCAGGAGTTCGATGCGCCGGCGACGGCGGCCGTCAATCACGCCTGGCGGGTCCGGGATGTCACGAGCGGCGCCTATGTCGACGTGCTGCCGGGCTTCCCCGACTTCAATATCCCCGATGGCAGCACGACCATCCCGGTGACGGCCTACGACCAGCACATGGTGTTCGGGCGCGTGTTCCGCCTGAGCGAGGACACCGGCTGGACCTACGGACCGAACAAGCAGGTGCCGTTCAACGATCTGGAGAGCATCAGCAGCGCGGATACCGTGCTCTGGTACGAGGGGTTCCTGCCTCATGAGGCGGACGAGGGCGAGGAGCTGTGGCACTCGACCGGTATGCGGCTGGTGTCCCACCTCGGTACGAGCGCTCCGCCGGTGCCGACGCCCGCGCCGGGCGGTACCGCTTTTCCGGGGGGGGCCATCACGATCCGCGACAACCAGGCAGCCAGCCCCTATCCGTCCACGATCGAGGTGGCGGGCCTGAGCGGCCCGATCGAGCAGGTTACGGTCACGCTCGACGGGCTCACCCACACCTATCCCGACGATATCGACCTGCTGCTGGTCGGCCCGGGTGGGCAGGCCGTGATGCTGATGTCCGACGCAGGTGGCGGCACCAATGTGAGCAACCTCCCGCTCACCTTCGATTCCAGGGCGTTCGCGATCCTGCTCGGCAACACCAACGTCGCCGGGGGCACCGTGCAGCCGGTGAATTTCGATCCTGCCGAGACGCTGCCGGCCGGCGCGCCCCCGGGGCCTTACGGCACGGACCTGGAGCCTGTATCTCCTCGATGACTCGACATCGGACAGCGGCTCGATCGGCGGCTGGACGCTGCGGATCAAGACCGCCGCTGCCGCGACCGACTCCGATGCCGACGGCGTGGAGGATGCGCTCGACAACTGCACCAGCGTCGCGAACGGGCCGGCGGCGCCCGATGCCGGCGGCGCAAGCCAGCGCGACACCGACGGCGACGGTTTCGGCAACGTCTGCGATGCGGATTTCGACAACAACGGCTTCGTGAACTTCGCCGATCTCGCCTACTTCCGCTCGGTGTTCGGCACGGCCGACTCGCATGCCGACCTCGACGGCAGCGGCTTCGTGAACTTCGCCGATCTGGCGATCCTGCGCGCACGCTTCGGCAGCCCCCCGGGACCCGCTGGCGCACCGCCCTGACGCTCCCGCGCGCGACGGGTTTCCCGCCGCCGCCTCCCGCCCCTATGATCGTGCAATCCGGTTGCCGCCTCGGGTCT
>JAKLLP010000429.1 GCA_023150055.1 Gammaproteobacteria bacterium
GTCACCAGGAACCCGGTTCGCATCCTCGCGAGCAGCTGCTCGAAGCTCTCACCCGTATCGGCCACCACCAGGTTGTGCACGCCGCCCGCGTTACCTGTGCTGCTCATGCCGAGCTTGCGGGCCGAGTAGCTGCCGAGGACATAGCCCTGCAGCACGCCCCGATCGACCAGGCAGCGATCGACTGTGGCCACGCCCTCCTCGTCATACGGCGCGCTGGCAAGCCCACGCCGCAGATGCGGCCGCTCGCTTATGCGTACGCAGTCCGCCATGACCTGCGTGCCGATGCTGTCGAGCAGGAATGACGAACGGCGATACTGGGCGCCGCCGCTGATGGCGCCGACCAGGTGACCGATAAGGCCGCGCGCCAGCCGCGCAGGGTAAAGGACTGGCGCCACGCGGGTACTGAGCTTGAGGGCGCCTAGCCGCGCCAACGCACGCCTCGCTGCTTCGCGGCCGACCCTGCCAGCCGGTTCGAGGTCTTCGGAGCTGCGCGCCGTAGTGAACTCGAAGTCACGCTCCATTTGCCCCTCGTGGCCCGCCAGCACCGCGCAGGCGATGCTGTGGTGCGTGTCGCGATAGCCGTGGAGGAAACCCTGGGAGTTGCCATACGCGCGGCAGCCGTCCTGGCTGCTGACGCTTGCCCCCTCCGAATTGCTGATCCGGGGGTCGGCATCCAGCGCCTGTGCTTCGCACTCGGTGGCGATGTCGATGGCCGCCGCAGCATCGATCGGCCACGGGTGCCAGAGGTCGAGATCGGGGGGCTCACGCGCCAGCCGTTCGGCATCGGCGAGCCCGGCGCAGGGGTCCTCGGCGGTGTACCGCGCCAGCGAACAGGCCTTGCGCACGCTCTCCTCGATCGCCTGAGCGCCAAGGTCCGAGGTGCTCGCGCTGCCCTTGCAACGCCCGAAATACACCGTCACCGCCAGTCCCTGGTCGCGGTGATACTCGAGCGTCTCCACCGAGCGCATCCGGACCGTGACCGAGAGGCCGGAGGAAAAACTCGCGCTGGCCTCCGCCTGAGACGCGCCCAGCCGGCGCGCCAGCGCCAGCGCGTCGGCCACCCGCTCCTTCAGCTCTTCGACGCCGGATCCGCAGTTCTCACGGCTCATGACTGCCAGCTACTCCTTGCAGAATCGCGCGGCATTCTAGCAGGGGCAGCGGGGGACGCCCCGGCAGACCCCGATGGTATGATCTGCTCCACTCACTGCCCGGGAGGAGCCAGACTCGCTCATGACCACGCCATTGGTCGGTATCCTGATGGGTTCCCGCTCGGACTGGGAACTGATGTCGCACGCTTCGGCCACGCTCGATGCCCTGGGCATCCCGCACGAGGTCAATGCGATTTCGGCGCACCGCGCCCCGGACCGGGTCGCCAGTTACTGCGAGACCGCGCGTGACCGCGGCCTGAAGGTGCTCATTGCCGGCGCCGGGCTGGCCGCCGCGCTGCCGGGGGTGGCTGCCGCCAAGACGCCTTTGCCGGTACTCGGTGTGCCCTTGCCCTCGCCTGCACTCGGCGGCATGGACGCGCTGCTGTCGATCGTGCAGATGCCGCCCGGGATACCCGTCGGTACGCTCGCGATCGGCAAAGCTGGCGCGATCAACGCCGCGCTGCTGGCCGCTGCAATCCTGGCCCTGGGTGATGAACGCATTCGCCGCTCGCTCGACGACTATCGGGCGAAGCAGACGGCCACGATCCTCGCCAATACCGACCCGCGCGGTTCCTGAAGGCGACGACCCCGCCAGTCAGCGGGACCGGCGGTAAGTACGCCGGCGCCACCACAGTAACGCACCGACGGCGATGAAGCCGAGAGCGAGCACCACGCCGAGCGCGCGCCACAAACCGGCCGCAAGCGCGCTCGAGGCAGCAATGAGCAGAACGCCCACCAGCACGTAGAAGTAAGGGAGGAACTCGTAGAGGGGTTTCGAGAGCCAGAACGGCATCGCGCACGCGGCCTGTCGGGGGTCAGGGACTGCCCGCGGTACCACCCACCGTAAGCCGGTCGATACGCAGCGTGGGTTGGCCGACACCCACCGGCACGGACTGGCCTTCCTTCCCGCAAGTGCCGACACCATCATCCAGCCGCAGGTCGTTGCCGACCATCGACACCTGCT
>JAKLLP010000042.1 GCA_023150055.1 Gammaproteobacteria bacterium
GCGCTCGACCGGCTCATACCCCAGGTCCTCCTGATAGGCGGGCTCGACGGCGGCAAGGTTGCGAACGACCAGCGTGACGACGGCGATGGTTTTCAGCATGGCGGGCGATCCTCTTCCTGCGGCCGCACGGGCGCGGCGGCACCTTCGAGACTAACGCGAATGGCCGGCGGCCGCGAATGAGCGCCAGGATCCGCAGCGCTGGCGCGCTCAGTTGGACAGGAGTAAAAAGACTCCACGGGCAAGATCCTGCGTTGCAATATCAGCGCGGCCAGCCTGACAGGGCCGCCATCACAGGAGGGAAGCTCATGGCTGGCGGACTGAACCTGGCGGCTCGCGACGTTTCGAGATGGGCTCTGGTCGGATTCACCGCGGTTGCCACACCGACGGTGCTCTTCGCCCAGCAGTCGGGCAGCGTGATGGAGGAGATCGTGGTCACGGCCCAGCGTCGGGCCGAACCGCTGCAGGAGGTGCCGCTCGCCGTGTCGGCCTACTCGGGCGAGCAGCTCGAGACCCTGCAGGTGACACAGGCGCTCGACATGACGAGGCTCGTGCCGAACGTCGTCGGGCACAACAATACCGGTCTCGGCACGGCCAACACTTATTCGATCCGCGGCCTCAACAACACCGAGTCCATCGCCACCTTCGACCCGCCGGTCGGCAGCTACGTGGACGACATCTACGTCGCACGCCAGAACGCCAATAATTTCACGCTGTATGACGTGGAGCGCATCGAGGTGCTGCGCGGTCCGCAAGGTACCTTGTTCGGCCGCAACACCACCGGCGGCGCCGTGCGCGTGATACTGAAAAAGCCTGCCGAGGAAACCGGCGGCTACCTCGAGGCGGGCTATGGCGAGTACGACCGCTACACGGCCCGAGGCAGCATCGATGTGCCGGTCACGGACAGTTTCCTCACCAAGTTCACCGCCTTCTGGATCGACGACGATGGCTATGTCGAGAATCGCACCACCGGCGAGGACCTCAACAGCGAGGAAAACCTCGGCCTGCGCGCGGCGGCGCTCTGGCGGATCGGCGACGGGATCAGCTGGGACCTCGCCCTCGACTACCAGGACACCAAGGACGCCAACATCGCGAATTTCAAGGACGGCAGCGATCGTATCAGCCGCACGGGCCTGTCGGAGCAAGGTGCGCCGCTCGCCGCGCTGCTCACCAACGACAAGCGCAACTTCAACCTGGGCAACGAGGTCGAGGCTTTCAACGTCACGTCGAACATCGAGTGGGACACCGGCATCGGCACGCTGAACTTCATCACCGGCTGGCGTGACCTGGACCAGGAGTTCGCGCTCGATTTTCTCGATGGCAACGCCGCGGGCCGCGGCGCATTTGGCCAGGCTCCGCCGCCCTGGGGCGGTTTCACCATCAGTAACGACGGCGAACATGAGCAGTTCACCCAGGAGGTCAAGCTGACCGGCCAGACGGGCGCGCGGCTGACCTGGGTCGGCGGGCTGTTCTACCTCGATGAAAACAACAAGACCGATTTCGGCGATATTTTCGATTTCGACCTGAACCTGGTCGGCATCGGGCCGCCCGGCACCTTCGCCCCGCTCGTGCTGGCCGACCGGATCATGGAGAACGATACCGAGAGCTGGGCCGCTTACGCCCAGGCCGACTGGGCGTTCATGGACCAGTGGACCCTCACGCTCGGCGTGCGCTACACGGACGAGGAGAAGGACATTTCCTTCACCGACAACCAGCCCTGTGCACCCGGCGATCCCACCTGCTTCATCGACGGTAATGGCGACAACATTTCCGACAACGACCTCGCCAACGTCAACCTGGACTTGTTCGGTGTTCCGCGCGAACAGAGCGATGATCTGTGGACGCCGCGCGTGGCGGTCCAGTACACGGTCGACGATGATCTCAACTACTACGCTTCGGCTACGCGCGGCTTCAAGTCCGGCGGCTGGAATGCCCGCGGTCTGCGTCCGGAGCTGTTGCAACCGTTCGATTCCGAGATCGCCTGGTCCTACGAGGCGGGTATGCGCTCGGAGTGGCTCGACAACACGCTGCGCGTCAACGTCACGGCGTTCTACCTCGACGTCAGCGACTTCCAGCTGCCCACCGCGTTCAACGACAACACCGGTGCGGTGCAGTTCATCACCCGCAACTTCGCGGGCCTGGAGAACAAGGGACTCGAGCTCGAGCTGGTGGCGACGCCGGTGGAGAACCTGACGCTGCTGCTGTCAGGCGGCTTGCAGGACGCCGAATACCAGGATATCAGCGAGGAGATCCGCACCCAGCAGGCCGCCTGCCAGGGCGGCGACGCCAGCCAGTGCAACCAGGGCATCGTGGACCCGGATGGCAACATCGCCGACCCCGTGCGCGCCCCCGATTACACGGTGACGCTCGGCGCCACCTACGTGATGAACATCGGTGACGGCTTCGAGCTCACGCCGTCCGCGTACCTCTACGCGGTGGGTGATCACAACGTATTTACCTCGGGAAGCCCGCAGTTCCTCGTGGACGGCTATACCACCTACAACGCGAGCCTGGAGCTGGCGCGGCCTGAGCAGAACTGGGGCCTCACCCTCGAGTGCAAGAACTGCAACGACCGGACGATGCTGGTATCGGGCCTGGCCGGCGTCCCCTACCTGCAGGAGCCGCGAACCTGGAACCTGCGCTGGCGCCTGGCCTTTGCCGGCACCTGACGGCGGCTGCGACGAGGCCCGCCCGACGGAGCCCTTGGGAAGATGCCAGCAGGCCGGTCGCGTCGTCGCCAGGCGGGTCATAGGCGGGCCGGGCACCAGCGCGTTCAACGCTCCTCGAGAAGATACTGGATGGTGGTCACCACGCGTACGCGCTTCCACTCGGGGGAGAGCGGATCGCGGTCCTCGATGGTGAACAGCCCCTGCTGGGCGTTGCGGATGACGCCGACGCGGGCGCCGGAGTCGAGCGCGAACTGCTCGGCCGCGCCGCGCGCATCCTTCGTGGCCGCCGCGATCATTGCCGGCTTGATGGACTCCAGTTGCGTGAACAGGTACTGGGTCGGGTATTCCCAGTTACGGGTCAGCGCGACTCCGGCCTTGACCAGCTCTCCCGCACGCGCCATGAGGCCCTGCGCCTCGGCGATGCTGGCGGTGCGCACGAGCACGCCCGCCTCGGCCATGAAGCGTTCCGCGGGCCGCCCGCCGCCAGGTTGTGCCTGCGCCGCATAGTCGGTCACGCGCGGGGCGGTGCGCGTCACCTCGCCCCTGGCGAACTTGCCGTCGAGGAACGCCTCGATGCGCGTGGCCCCCTGCTCGATGCGCGCCTGCAACGTCGGCAGGTCGCTCGCCGTGACCTGGTAGGTGATGGGCCAGAGCACGAGATCGGCCGGCACTTCCCGCTCGGCAAAGCCGCGCACGGTGACGAACCGCTCGCTGGCGCGCGCGGCATACAGCCCATCGCCGATGAAGTAACCACCGGCGGCCAGTCCAAGGGCCACCAGTACGCCGAGCAATGCCGCGCTGAGGGGGCTATTGCCATTCATCCGCGTCTCCTCGTCTGCTGGCGGACACTCTGCCCCTCGCCTCACGGCCGGTCAACGGGCCTGCCGTGCTTGCGCCCGGGGCAAGGGTGACGCACCGGTCCGCGCTGACGGGGGAGGCGGGGCGATGCGGCTCCGTCGAGTCGGGCTCTCCCGCCGTACCTCGCCGGCCCACGGGTACCCGGCTACACTGAAGCAGAGCGGTGCAGGAAAGGTGCTCTTCGCATGACGCAGAGGTTTCTGAAAGAGGTCAAGCAGCAGTACGAGGCGCTGCCGTACCCGGTGCGGGACCCTGCCGAGGAGTCACGGCGGCTGATACAGACCATTGGTGACAACCTGCTCGTGGTCAATCACTTCTGCTACCGCGGCCGCCGGGATTTTCAGTCGGGTTTTCGCTGCCTGGTCGCCGGCGGCGGGACCGGCGATAGTCTCATCTACCTCGCAGAGCAGCTGCGGTTCTTCGACGCCGAAATCGTCTATCTGGATCTCTCCGAGGCGTCGCGGGCCATTGCCGAGCAGCGGGCGAGGCAGCGTGGCCTCACCAACATACGCTGGCTCACCGGGTCGATCATGGACCTGCCAGCCCTCGGAGTCGGGCAGTTCGACTACATAAACTGCTCCGGTGTGCTGCATCACCTCGAGTCCACCGAGGGCGGACTGGCCGCCCTGAACTCGGTGCTCAAGGACGACGGCGCCATGTTCATCATGTTGTACGGCCGCTACGGGCGTCGGGAGGTCTATGACATGCAGGCGCTGCTGCGGGAGTACCTGCCGCGCGACGCCAGCATCCCCGAGAAGATCGCGATGGGCAGGAAGCTGCTCGCTGCGCTGCCGGCCACCAACAGCTTCCGGCGCAATATCGCCATGTGGGAGTGGGAGTTTGCCGCCGACGGGTTCGGCGACGTCGGATTCTACGATCTTCTCCTGCACAGCCAGGACCGTTGCTTCGATGTGCCGGAGATCTACGCGTTGGCCGCGGCCGAGGGGCTGCACCTCGCCGGTTTCCCTATGCGGGGCGAGCGCTACGATCCCTGCAAGCTGGTGACCGATCCGGCGGTGCGCCAGCGACTGGCGTCGATGCCGTTGCCGCAGCGACAGGCACTGGCGGAACAGATCAGCTCCACGCTGCGTACCCACGAGTTCTATCTGACACGCCGCGACCACACGGTCGCGAGTCTTGCCGACGAGGACAGCGCGCTGCTGCTGTTCTGGAGCCTGCTTGGCCGGCACCGCTGGATGGCAGAGCAGATCAGGCCCGGCCAGGCGTTTACCTACGAAGACGGTGACCGCTCCTTCTCCATGGTCGGCAACGAAGTCTGCCGCGCGCTGCTGACCGCCATGGGCGGCAATACGCCGATTCACCGGATCTATGAGCAGGTGGTGGCGACTGTCCCCGGGGCTACACGTGAAGTGGCTCGGCGGGAACTGCACGCCATCTACGAGTTTCTGCATCCGGCCGGTTATCTCTACATCCTCGAGCCCGGGAGCCACGGCACGAAGCTGCCCGACTACCTGCGCAGCGAGTACGTCTGCTAGCCGGCCGAGGATTGATCTGGAGCGCTGGCCAGGGAAGCCCGGCGCGGTCTCAGAAATGCCGCCGGACCCGCAGGTAGGCGTTCTGGTTGTCCTCGAGCTGGCCGAAGAACGTGTCGAGATCCTGGCCGCCGAAAAGATTCGCCCCCGCGGTGAAGGTCCATGCGTCGCTGTGGCGCCAGGTGAGCGCGGGGCGCAGGTGATAGTCGTGGTCGGTGGGCGACCAGAAGGCGAAGAGCGACCAGCGCAGTGCGTCCTGGCGCGTGCGCCAGCTCACCCGCAGCGTGGCGAGCTGCCGCCGCTCCTCCGGTTCGAATTGCGGCCAGGGCGAGTTGGCGATGAGCTCACCGTGGTCGCCGGTCCATTCGAGGTAATACTGGAACCCGACGGTGAAGTTGGCGAACCACTCGCGCTCGTACCCGCTGAGCAGCCGCAGCTGGTCGTTCGGCACGGCGGGATCGGCGCCGGCGCGATCGTCGCGCGAGAAATAATACGAGACCTCGGCGTTCCACAGCCCGCCGGCGAGCGGGCGCCTGAGGCTGCCGCCGAGTGCGCTGAGTGGCGCGAAACCTGGTCCTGCCGGGTCGCGGAAATCGCTCGGCTGCTTGAAGAAGCCCCTGTAGCCATAGAGCGCGTATTCCACGCCCCGGCGCGTGGTGAAAAGCCGCAGCGCGAACTCGCCGTTGTCGAGGCTGCGCGTCGGCAGGTCGGCGCCGAGCGGGGGCTCCGGCGCGACGAGCCTGCCGGCTGCCGGGCTGAAAAACGAGAAACGCTCGCCGGTCAGGTAATCGTCGGGCTCGAACAGCGGCGTCCAGGCGAAGTCGAGGTTGACGATATCGCTCCAGGCGGTCAGCCGCACCGTGTCCGAGGGTGCTTTGAGGTACTCGTCCTCGCGCCCGGCGAAAAAACTCACGAAGTCTTTCGGGAACAGGTCGTTCAGGAAGAGCAGGTCGCCGGTGCCCCAGGTGAGGACCTGTCGGCCCGCCTTGACGTCGATGCGGCTACCGGGCGAGAAGGCGAGAGCCGCCTCGCGCAGCACGAGGTCGAACTCCTGGTCGATGGCGTCGTACAGGCCGTCGGCCTTCAAGCTCGCCGTGGCCTGTTCGACGCGCCAGTCGCGCTCGAGCCGCGTGCGCAGGTCGGCGAGCGTGCCGCGGCGGCCGACCTGCGGGTCCTCCTCGAAGCGGCTGCCGCCGGCAATTTCGATGAACCCCGACCAGGGCGAACCGACGGCCGGTTCCGCGGACCATTCGTCGGTCCAGTCGTCGGCCTCGTCCGGTCCTGGGCCAGGTCCGCGGTCTTGACCACCGGCGGCCGGGCAGGCGAGCAGCAGCGCCAGTGGCAACCAGCCGCGGCGCACGGGGTCAGTCGCCCGGGCGCCTGAGCCACTCGCGCGGCGGGGTGCGCAGAGAACGCTCGGTAAAAACCTCGACCGGCAATCCGAGGTCGTAGCCGATGAAGCGGAGCTCCATGTCGGTGTGCCCACCGCCTGTCAGGTCGCTCACGCGGCTGCGAGTCACGGTCGGATGGCCCTGGAAGTCTTCGACGGCGAGCACCTCGACGCGCCGATAGGCTTTCCCGGCCTCGTCCGTGTACTCGATCTTCATGGGCAGGAAGGTGTTGCGGTCGATCCAGGTGACATAGCTCGCGAACTCCACGCTTGCCTTGTCCAGCGGCACGTGACGCAGGACGTAGTGCTCGGCGGTGGTCTCGACGAGTTCGTGGCTGTCGTCGCGCGGCCGGCGACCCGAGACGTCCTCGTAGAAGTAATGTGCGCCGACGAAGCTGGTGCGCTTGTCCCCGGCGGCGATGCGCTTGATGAGGTCGAGCCCGGGGAGGTAGAGCCAGCGGTCGTCGTCGCGCTCGAGGTGCTTTTTCACGAGGTACACCGTGCCGCGCACGTCGGCGGGCTGGCTGAACACCACGAGGAAATCCTGGTCGCCACCCGGGGTGACGTTGCGGCGCAGGACCGTGAACTGCCGGCGCTGCTCACGCCCCTGGGCATCGCGGATGATCATGCGCGCCTCGCTGCGCCCGTCGGCGCCCGCGTAGTAGGCGGCGAGATTGGCGCGGTCGACGATGGCGGCGGCATCGGTGAGCGTCTCGGCCCCTGCCGTGGTGGTGGCGACGAGCAGCAAGCAGGCAATGCGGGCGTTCATGCGGGGACCTCCGTAGGGGCGGCTGTGGCGCGCCCCATCACCGCCGGCAGGAGCAGCAACGTGGCGAGCGCCGAGATGAGCATGATGGATGCCATGAATAGGCCGACTGTCGCGTAAGGGACGAGCGGCGAGGCGAGCAGCGGCGTGAAACCGAGCGCGATGACCAGCGCGTTGCGGGCGATGGCGCGCGCGGGCTCTTCGAAAAGCCGGCGCTCCGCGCTCGCCGGGTCAGCGGCGCGCAGCGCGCGCAGGCGCTCGATGAAATGGATGGCAAAGTCCACCGACAGCCCGAGCGTGAGCGCGGAGAGCACCGCGATCGGCATGTCGTAGTCCTTGCCGATCCAGCCGATGAGCCCATAGCAGCTGATGATGGTCAGCGTCAGCGGCAGCATGGCGAGGAGGCCCTCGCGGAGCGAGCGGAACAGCAGCACCATCATCACGAAGACCGTGGCGAAGGCGCCGAGCAGGCTCCAGAGCATGCCGCTCACCATCGATTGCTGCCAGACCACGTTGATGAAGGTCTTGCCTGCCCAGCGCACCTCCACGTCCGCTGGTGGCGGGTTGGCGGCGAGATGCGCGTCGAGGGCAGCGATCACGCGGGTCATGTCCTGGTTGTCGCCGCTGGTCATCTGCAGCCAGATGGTGGTGCTGCGCAGGTCCGGCGTCACCATGTGCCACAGGTCCTGCGGGCGGTGCGATGACTGGTACTGCAGAAGCGTCTGCGCGACGCCCTCGGCGCTCCCGGGGATGCGGTAGTGCTCAGCGCCGCCGCCGCGCAGCTCGCGGTTGACGACCTTGACGACGTCGGGCAGGGCGTTGGTCTTGCCGACATAGCCGCTCTCGGCGAGCGCTGCCTGCAGGCTCTGCACCCAGGCGAGTGCCTCCGGCTGCTGGAACCAGCGCGATGCGGTGCGGGAGGCCTCGGCAGCCGCCAGCAGCGCTTCGAGCGGGGCTATGGCGGCAGCCTCCGCCTCGAACAGGGCGTCGTCGATGGCGGCGGCGAGGCCATCGAAATCCCCGGCCTCGATACGCGTCTCGAACTCGTCCGTGGCGACTCCGGCGGCGCGCAGTGCGCCAAGCAGCGGCGCGGTCTCGGCGGCGAACCGCCCACTCGCGTCGTCGGTGCGGGTGAGCACGAGGTGGGCATCGTAGGTGCCGGCGAAGTGGCGATTGAGCACCGCATCGGCGATGCGAATGCGGTGGTCGGCCTTGAACCAGCGCACCGGGTTGTCATTGATCTCGATGCGCAGGATGCCGGCGAGGCCGGCGACGAGTAATGCCGCGGCGCCCGCTATGACAGGGGCCCGGCGCGAGAAGCCGACCCGGCCGATGGCGCGCAGGGCGCGCGCGAGTGTCGTCTGCGGCGCCGCGTCGGCGCCATGCCGGGGCGCGAGTCGGGCGAGCTGCCGCGGCGTGAGACGCGCGACCCATGCCGGCACGAGTGTCACGGTCAGGACGAGTGCCAGCATGATGCCGACCGCCACGAAGGCGCCGAATACCTGCACCGGCGGGATGGGCGTGAGCACGAGGGAGAGGAAGCCGACGGCGGAGGTGAGCGAGGTGAAGAGCATTGGCCGGAACAGGTGCGCGACGACGGCGCGCATCGTCGTCGCGGGCTCTTCCTGCGGCGAGTGGCGGTCGATGAACTCCGACATGATGTGCACCGAGTCGACCACCGCGATCGGCATCAGGAAGATCGGGATCATCGAGCTCATGATGTGCACGGTGTAGCCGAGCCCGGTGAGCAGCCCCATGGTGATGATCACGGTGGCCATGGCGACCAGCAGCGGCGCGACGATCAGCTGCCAGCTGCCGAAGAAATACCACATCAGCAGGAAGATCATCAGCCCGGCGAGGGGCGCCGAGACGCCCATCTGCACGAACATCTCCACCCCGAAAGTGTCCTCGGCGACCGGCAGGCCCGTGATGTGGACTACGTCGGGCGTGTCGAGGCCCGCCGCGAGCCGGCCGATCTCCGAGGCGATCCGGTAACTCTGGTCCTTGCTCTCTATCGGCACGTAGATCGCCGCCGCACGGCCGTCGCCCGATACCAGCGTGTCGAGCAGCAGCGGCAGGCGCGCGACCTGGTCACGGATGCGCAACGCCTCGGCGTCGGTCGCCGGCGGCTCCCGCATCATCCACTCGAAGCGCAGCTCGCCCGACTCGCCCTGGGTGATGTTGTCGGCCACCGCGAGCGACATCAGGTCGCGGGCGATCACGCCCTCCATGCCGAGCACGGACCCGGTGAGACGGTGCAGCGCGCCGAGCGAACGCGCATTCCAGATGCCCTCGGGATGGTCCTCGTTGACCAGGCCGACGACGATCGCATCGTGCAGTGCGAAGCGCTCCTCGACGAGGTCGTGGAACACGCGGTCGGGCTGGCTTTCCGGCAGCATGTTCTCGGGGTCCGTATCGATGTGGATACGGAGCAGCTGCAGTCCGGCGACCAGCGTGACGACGGCAGTGACCCAGAGGACCAGCGCGGGCCGACGGCCGGGCACTGCCAGGAGGCGGTTCATACGGCTGATTATGCGGACGGCCGCTACGCCTGTGAACCGTAGCGTCGCCGCTGCGGGCGCCGCGCACCCGACAGGGTATTGCGCGCCAGGCGACGGCTGGCGCCGAAGTGATCCGCAGGGGGGGTAATCAATCCCGGGCAGCGCAACGCCGCAGCCGCGCCGGTCACCCCCATGGCGATCCTGTCAGGCGACCTGCGGCAGCAGCCGGTTCGATGGGTCCGCCGGTACCGTCAGGCGCGAAGGCCAGTCGATCAGTTCCATGTGGCCATCGGCATGCTCGGCGAGTGCCGTGCAGTGTTCGACCCAGTCACCGCAGTTCATGTAATGCACTTTTCCGTCCTGCAGGATCTCCGGGCGGTGAATATGCCCGACGATGCAGCCGTCGAGGTTGCGATCCGCCGCGTGCATCAGGGCCGTGGCGCGAAAGTTCTCGATGTAGCGGCGCGCGGCGCTCGAGCGGTGCTTGATGGCCGAGGCGAGCGGCCAGTAGGCGCGGCCTTCCCGCTCGCGTCGTGCGTTGATATAGGCGTTCAGCCGCACCAGGTGCCGGTAAGTGTAGGCGCCGATGCTGTTCCGCCAGGTATGCCGGTCGAGGCGGCGGTCGAAGCGGTCGCCGTGCATGACCAGGTAGCGCTTGCCGGCCGCGGTCGTGTGCAGCAGATGCCGGCGTATCTCGATGTGGCCGAAGGTCATTCCGCACCAGACCCGCGCCTGCGCATCGTGATTGCCGGGGATATAGACGAGGCGGCTGCCGCGGCGGTGGTGATCGTGGAGGCTGCGCAGCACCTCGTTGTGCAGGCGCGGCCAGTAGACACGCCGCGCCATGCTCTCGGCGTCGACAATGTCGCCGACGAGGAAAATCGTCTCGGCGGAACACTGCCGCAGGAAGGAGAGCAGGAGACTGGCCTGGCAGCCCGGGTTGCCGAGGTGGATATCGGAGAGAAACAGCGAACGATAAACAGTGGAGTCACCGGCCACGTGTCGATCCTCTGGCGCAGGATGGATGCACGATGCTGGCAGAGCGTTACAACTGCATTGCGGGTCGGTGAAGGTTTTCTTTCTTTTTAGAGAGTTGTGACCGTTTATTGTGCCTCGTC
>JAKLLP010000430.1 GCA_023150055.1 Gammaproteobacteria bacterium
GCGTGTCGTGGTCCAGCGTCGAGAGCTTCAGCCGGATGAAGTAGAGCGGCAGGTTGATGGCCCCTGGCTCATGATAGGTCTCGAACTCGCTCGGCAGGCGGACATCCAGCCACTTGCCGCCCCTGGCCACGATCTGCCGCGCCTCCTGCAACGCGACCCATTCCAGCATCGGCTCATTCAGCAATGTCCTGAAGTCGTCTTTACCAAGACGCATCAGAGAACCGTCGGTCAACATGGTCACGGTCGCATTGCGACGCGTCTCCGAGATGAGCGCCTCCTCACCGAACGTGTCACCAACGGCCAGTTCGGCCAGCTTGATGCCGTCCTTGTTGAGTGGCGTCTCACGAGTCACACTGCAGCGGCCGCGGGTAATCACGTAAAAGAAGTCCCCTTCGTCGCCCTGCTTGATTACGACGTCGCCCGCAGCGTGGTTGACCTTCTGCATCCGCATGAAGACGGCCTGGATATTGGCCGGGGGTACCTTGTGGAATGCCTTGGTCTGCAGGAGCGTAGTCATCCAGTCGTCCGGGGCAGGCGCGGTCTGCGTCGTGTTGAGGTCGTGGACCTCATAGCTCCCTGTCTGATCCCAGGTGAGCATGACATCGAGCAGCTCTGTGTCGATGCGGATGAACTCGACCTGGTCGACCGTCTTGGCGGTCCAGCGCCGCGGCAACATCGGCGAAACGGGGTTACGGGACTCATCGCTGCCGGCGCGAATGGTTCTCAGCCCGCCATCCTGGTTGGTGAGCTGCAGCGTTCCGCTCAGCAGATAGTAGGTGTGGTGATCCTTGTCGCCTTCCTTGAACAGCGTCTTGCCACCCTCCAGTGAAAGGACCTGGGTCTTCTTGGCGAGCGCGGCAATGTTTTCCCGCTTGAGGCTGTCCAGGGGGGTGAACCGCCGCAGAACGTCGATGCTGATTGGCGATACGGTCATGCGCGACGGGTCAACAGGATACGTTCAGCCTGGTGGGGAGCGGGTCAAAGAAGCCGGCGCTATTGTAACCACATGGCCGCAGTGGGGGTACACTCATCCGGTCGCGCTTTTCAGTTTTTGCCAGCCGGGCGACGGACTGAAACGCGGACCGAGGCGTGAACTCAATTCCCCGAGACGCACCACGATCTCATCGATGCCGCGCGCCGATGCGTAGTGCAGGGGCCCGCCACGGAAAGGCGCAAAGCCGGTGCCAAAAATAACGCCTGCATCGACCAGGTCGGCGTCGTCGACGATACCCTCGGCGAGGCAATGCGCGGCTTCGTTCAGCAGGGCGAGCACCAGGCGTTCCTCGATCTCGCCGGAAATCATGCCACGACCGGGTGGCTTTACCGGCCGGCGCTCGCGGTATTGGTAGAAACCCTGGCCGGTCTTGACTCCGAGTTGACCGGCCTGGACCTTCTGCTCGAGTTGCGGATCCACCTCCCGACCGAGGATCGGGGCCAGCGTGCGTGCGACGCTCAGGGCGATGTCCAGACCGACGGAGTCCGCCAGTTCGATAGGGCCCATCGGCATGCCGAAGTCTACGGCCGCCTGGTCGATCTGGGCGAGCGCATGGCCCTCCCGAGCCAGTGCCATGGCCTCGGCAAGGTACGGAGCCAGGATGCGATTGACGAGAAAACCAGGACGGCTCCGGCAGGGCAGTGGCAGTTTGCCGATCTGGCGCACGTACGCCAGTCCGGCTGCCAGCGCCTGCTGCGAGGTATCCGGCGTGCGCACCACCTCTACCAGGGGCAACCTGGCGACGGGGTTGAAAAAATGAATGCCGATCAGGCGCGCCGGATCACGCAACGCAGTCGCAATCCGTTCGAGAGGTATGCTGCTGGTATTGGTGGCGAGAATACAATCCGGCCGCGCCCGTTCTTCGGTTCTCGCGAGCAGCGCCTGCTTGGCCTCCAGGTTCTCGAAGATCGCCTCGATGACCACGTCGGCGCTGACAATGCCGTCGCCCGCAATATCGGCCACCAGCCGGTCCCGCGCGGCCTGTCTCGAGCGCGCATCATGGAGACGGCGCTCGAACAGTTGCCCGGCGCGCTCCAGGGCCGGTTCGATGTATTTTGCTTCCCGGTCCTGCAGCGTCACCTCGAGTCCCTGCAGGACACACCAGGCGGCGA
>JAKLLP010000431.1 GCA_023150055.1 Gammaproteobacteria bacterium
CCTCAATCTGGTCGCGGGCAGTCAGGAACAACACGGGGGTCTCACGACTGCTGCGACGCAGTGTTTGCAGGATGCCCCAGCCGTCCAGCCTTGGCAGCATCACGTCGAGCACGACCAGGTCGTAGTCACCGTTAAGGGCGAGGTGGAGCCCATCGAGGCCATCTCTTGCAAGGTCGACGACGAACCCGGCTTCGGTGAGCCCCTGGCGGAGGTAGTCGCCGGTCTTCACTTCGTCTTCGACGATCAGAATTTTCATTGTTTCGCTCCTACGCGCTTCGTGCTGCCTGTGCCCGATTTTGCGCCCGGGGTGCTGGATAACCCCCGGGCTTACAGAAATGTAATTTCCAGGTCAGGCCGACGACAGGCAAGCGGGCGCAAGATGCTCTGCGTGGCACAGCGTTCCGTACCGCGACGGAACCCCGCAAACAACAATGGGAGATCGATCATGAAACTGCGTTTGTACCGTCTCGCCGGGCTCATGCCCGTCGTCGCTCTGGCTGCAGCCTTGCATGGCAGTCCGGTCGTCGCGCAGACGACCGATCCGGTGCAGGCCTGGCCGCCCGCAGCGAGTGTCCCCGCGCTTCAGGAACGTATGAAGTCGATCCGTGCCGAGACCAACCCGGAACGTCGCATGGCCCTGATGGAAGAGCAGGTCAAGGCCCTGGAGGCTGCATCGCAGGGCACGCCCACTGGTTGCCCGATGATGGGGGGGCAGATGGGGGCTGGTCCGATGATGAAGGGTGGTGGTCCTGGACCCGGGGCTGGACCCATGGGCGGCATGATGATGGATCCCAAGCTCATGCAGGAGCACATGAAGATGATGCAAGAGCACATGGGCATGATGCAGAACATGATGAAGATGCATCCGGCCGCCAAGCCGGCGATGCCCAACTGAGCATTGAGACGCGGAGCGGCGAGTTCGTCGGTCGCTCTGCGTCCGGTTCAACACAAGACCAACAAAGAGACATTCCCCATGCAGAGACGAATCATCCACCTCGGTGGAGGATTGGCCGTCGCCGTGGCGCTCGTGTCGGGCGCGCAGGCCGAGTCCTCCTCGCCATCAAGCCCCGCTGACCCCGCGCTCGGCGCGACCCAGACTGCCCCAGCGAGTGAGCAACCCAAGCCTCAGCCCCTTCCGGTCTATCGCTCGCCCCTGAACGAATATCGGCCCTACCGTGTCGATGAGCCCTTGCGGTCGTGGAAGGATGCCAACGACGAGGCTGGACGTCTCGGCGGGCACATGGGCCACCTCACGCCGACTTCGAAAGGGGGCGAGCGATGAGAGCCAGTCTCCCCATATCCTTGCTGGCCGCCACCGTGCTGACCGGGTGCGCCAGCGTTGCGATCGATGAGAACTTCGCTGAGGTCGAGCGCTTTGCGCGCGAGCAGACGGGTAGCGAGGTGCGCTGGCTGCGCTCGGACCCTGAGCGCGAGGCGATGCGCGCCGAGGTCGATCGCCTGCTCGCACAGCCGCTGGCGATCGACGACGCGGTGCGCATCGCGCTGGGCTACAGCCCGGCGTTCCAGTCCCTGCTGGCGGAAGCCGCCGTGGCCTCGGCGGATGCGACCGGTTCCGCTCGCATCGGCAATCCGGTGTTCACCTTCGAGCGGTTGTTTCGCTCGGGCGCCGAGGGCCGCGAACTCGACATCGGCCGTTCGCTCGGCATCTCGCTGTTCGACCTGCTGTTCCTGCCTGCACGGCTGGAGCAGGCCGAGTTCCGCCAGCAGCAGACCCGGCTGCAGTCTTCGATTGCGCTGTTGAGCACCGTCACGGAGGTGCGCCAGGCCTGGGTCGATGCGGTCGCGGCGCGACAGGTCGCGCACTACCGGGAGGAAGTGGCCACGGCCGCTGGTACCGCTGCCGAACTCGCGCGTCGGATGCAGGCCACGGGCAACTTCAGCCGCCTGCAGCGCGCCCGCGAGCAGGCGCTGGCCGCCGAGGAGACGGCCAACCTGATCCGCGCCCGTCAGAACGCCACCGCCGCGCGCGAGGCCTCGCCCGAGACCACGAGCGCCGCGAGGCGCAGGCCCAGGCTCATGCTGTCGGAGGTCGGCAGCACGACGCTCGTCGGCACGTTCGTCCCCCCGGGCGAGCGGC
>JAKLLP010000432.1 GCA_023150055.1 Gammaproteobacteria bacterium
CAGCGTGACCTCCACCGCAACCGATGATGTGCTGTGGGGAGGAGGAACGTCCGCGGGCACCAATACGGACTGCAATATGGTTGCGGTTTCTGTCGGGGCGAGCAGTCTTCCGGCGGGATATGCGGCGTCCTACGTGATCAACCGCCTGTGCGATGCGGACGGGGCGCCCGGAGTGGCGGTGCCAGGGGGTACGAACATGTGCGACGCCTATGCGCCGACCACGGTGGCAGCGGACGATGGCGCATCCATGACAGGATCAGCACCCTACAAGGCCGCGCCAGAGCCCGGGGCCGTGAAGTATTTCTACCGGGTCACGACGCGCGTGACCGGGCCGAGCAACACCGTCAGCTTCGTGCAAGTGACGCTGGTGAATTGAGAGGTGAACGCCATGTCTATCCACTGTTCGGCCCCTCATCAAGGCAGGGGCGGAGATAAGTCGTTGCGACAATGTGTCGCGCGCTTGCTGGGTTCTGTCGTCGTCACCATCGCGGGGGCAGGCGTGGCTGGCGCTGCGAGCGTGGAGATCGCGGATGCGCCGATCCCGACGGGCAGCAGCCTGCAGGTCAAGCCGAACATCATGTTCGTACTGGACAATTCGGGCTCGATGGAACGCACTTATCTTCCGGATTTCGTCCTTGAATTCACCTCAGGAACTTATGGGTTCGCGAGTGCGTCGTGCAACGGGAGTTATTACGACCCGACCATCACCTACACGCCTCCAGTGAAGGCGGATGGCAGTTCTTACCCTGCGTCGTCGTTCGCTGCTGCACCCATGAACGGTTTCGATCTGCTTTCGCAAAAAGTCGATCTCGGCACCCAGTTCAAGGCGGTCGACTGGGGCTGCGTCGTCGGTACAGCCAACTGTGATCCCGAGGAACCTGCCTACTACTACCAGTACACCCGGCCGAACAAGGGGCCCGAACCCTTGCAGTACGCCTACTCTGCCGATGGCAAGGTGGACGTAAAGGAAGGCATGTACCCCTACTGTTCTTCGGCAGTGGGCAAGACGCCGGGCAGGAATGTCTTTGAAAAGATAACGAGCAATGATTCCGGGTTTGACAAGCAGAACTTTGCCAATTGGTACACCTACTATCGTTCGCGTCTCAATGCGATGAAGAGCTCGGCGGGCCGGGCATTCAGCCAGCTTTCCAACCCGGGCGGTCTTCGCATCGGATTTTCCACCCTCAATGCAGTTGGAGTCAGCGCGAATGCCCGGTTCCAGCCCATCGGTGATTTCTGCGCACCGGGAGCGGGGGACTGTGATCCAGGGACCCAACGCAACGAAATTTTCGACAAGTTGTACGGTACGACCGCAGAGGGCACATTGACGCCCCTGCGCAGCGCGATGGCGAAGATCGGGCGGATGTACGCGGGTTTTCATGAGGGTAGCCGGCTCACCGGTAGTGACGACCCCGTCCTCTATTCCTGCCAGCAGAATTTCCTGATCATGGCGACGGACGGTTCGTGGGTGGACAACGGTTCCGCTCATTTCAACATCGCGAACAGTGGTGGAGTGGGCGATCAGGATGGCGGTGCCGTGCGTCCGATGCTCGATGCCTACAAGGCGCCCGACACGCTCGCCGACATCGCGATGTATTACGCCAATACCGATCTGCGTGACAGTTCGCTGGGCAACTGCACCGGCGGCCTCGGCGAAGATGTATGTGCGGACGACGTAAGTCCCAGCGCAGGCAGCGACAAGACGAGCCAGAGCATGACGACCTTCACGCTCGGCTTCGGCGTCGATGGATCGTTGCGCTATGAAGAGAATTACGAGAGCGGCGCATCGATCGATTACAACGGGATTCTCAGTGGCTCGAAGAACTGGCCCAATCCGAAGACGGACCAGCCGGGTACGGACACCTATTTCCGTGTCGATGACCTCTGGCATGCGGCAGTAAACGGGCGCGGTATCTATTTCAGCGCAAAGACGCCGGATGCCCTCATTGGTGGCCTCGCTCGGGCACTCGGCACACCCGCGGCACGCGTGGGCTCGGGTTCGGGGGCCGCGACCAGCAGCCTCGAGCCGGTGTCGGGGGACAATTTCGCCTACGTGGCGAGTTACCGTACGCAGGAATGGTACGGCGACCTGGAA
>JAKLLP010000433.1 GCA_023150055.1 Gammaproteobacteria bacterium
TGCAGCAACTCGAGCTGCACCGCCTTGGGCAGATCGCTACCCTGTGGGTGCAGCAGCTCATAACGTCCGTCCGGACGCAGCTCCCACGCCTGGCAGTTGTCGCCCAGGCAGGCATCGAGATCGGCAAGAAGACGTTCCTTGAGTGCCGGATCGGTGATGCTGAAACTCACCTCGACGCGCCTGAAAAAATTTCGCTCCATCCAGTCGGCGCTGGAGAGCATCAACTCCTCTTCGCCATTGGCGTGAAAGTAGTACACGCGTGAATGCTCGAGGAACCTGCCGACTATGGAGCGCACCCGGATATTGTCGGATACGCCGGGGATGCCCGGGCGCAGGCAGCATAGACCCCGGACGATCAGGTCGATGACCACGCCCGCGGCAGAGGCCCGATACAGCGCCCGAATGACTTCCGGCTCGACCAGGGCATTGAGCTTTGCAATGATGTGGCCGTTGCCGCCAGCCTCCACGTTGGCGATTTCCTGTTCGATAAGCGCGAGAATCTCCTTGTGGAGCTTGAATGGCGCCTGATGCAGCCGGCGCAACGGCGGCGTGCGCATGAGACTGGTGAGTTGCAGGAAGACCTGATGGACATCCTCGGCAAGAGCCGGGTCTGCGCTCAGGAGGCCATAATCGGTATACAGGCGTGCGGTACCCGCGTGGTAGTTGCCCGTACCGAGGTGCACGTAACGCTGCAGGTGCCCGTTCTCGCGGCGCACTACCAGGGCCATCTTGCAGTGGGTCTTGAAACCGACTACTCCGTAGACGACATGAGCCCCGGCAGCCTGTAACCTGTTGGCTAGATTTATATTTTCAGCCTCGTCGAAACGTGCCCGCAGCTCGACGATGACGGTGACCTCCTTGCCGGCCTGCGCGGCTGTCACCAGGCTGTCGACGATCACCGAATTCTGGCCGGTGCGATACAGCGTGAGCTTGAGCGACAGCACGTCTGGGTCCTGCGCACTGCGGTTGATGAAATCCAGTACGGGCGCGAATGATTCGTAGGGATGATGCAGCAGTATTTCCCGGTTGCGGATCGCCGCGAAGATGCTGTCCGCATTCGTGATCGCGCGGGCCACTCCCGGTCCGAACGGCGGAAACTTGAGATCGGGCCGCTCGGCGAGTTCGCAGACCGCCAGCAGTCGGTTCAGGTTCACGGGGCCGTTTACCCGGTAGAGGTCCGGCTCGTCGAGACTGAACATCTCGAGCAGAAAATCTGTGAGCTCCGCCGGACAGTGGTGCGCTATCTCCAGTCGCACCGCTTCGCCGTAGCGGCTGGCGATCAGCTCGCCCTCGAGCGCGTGCATGAGGTCGTCGACCTCTTCTTCATCCACGTACAGATCACTGTTCCGGGTGACCCTGAACTGGTAGCAGCCCCTGATTTCCATGCCGACAAACAGCTCGGACACGAACGCATGAATGACCGACGAGAGAAACACGAAATCGCTGTTGCCGGTGCCTGGCAGCTCGGGGCTCAGCCGGATGAGGCGGGGCAGGGAGCGCGGCGCCTGGACGATCGCCCTCTGGACCGGGCGTCCGAAGGCATGCGTGCCCTCGAGCCCGACGATGAAGTTCAGGCTCTTGTTGAGGATGCGCGGGAAAGGCCGCGCAGGATCCAGCGAGATCGGGCTCAGCACCGGTTCGATTTCCCGGTCGAAGTACTCTCGTAGCCACTCCCGCTGGGCGTCGTTCCACGCCGTGCGCCTGACGAAGCGGATTCCTTGCGCGCCGAGGGCCGGGATCAGCTCCTCGTTGAGCAATTGGTACTGCTCGGCAACGAGCGCGTGCGCGCGCAGGCTGATCTCGTGCAGCACCTCGCGGGGCGTCATCATGTCGGGGCCGGCCGGGGCAGCCGTGATTTCCGCGCGCTGTTTCAGGCCGCTGACACGGATTTCGAAAAACTCGTCGAGATTGGTCGAGACGATACACAGGAACTTGAGTCTTTCGAGCAGCGGCATGCCGCGTGCCTGCGCCTGCCTGAGCACCCGGCGGCTGAACTCGAGCGAACTCAGTTCGCGATTGATGTAGTAGTCGGGAAGTTTGAGGTTGTTGATATCCACGGGGCCTGCCACCGCAGCGGGTACGACAC
>JAKLLP010000434.1 GCA_023150055.1 Gammaproteobacteria bacterium
GTGCTGTCCCGGGAGGGCGGGCAGAAAATCTACACGCCGGAGTACGGTGCTCCGGAGATCATCCGTGGGATATCTGGCATAGATAGCCTCACGGACTCGTGGAGCTTCGGCGTCATCGCGTTTCAGTTGTTGACGCTTCAGCATCCGCTGATCGGGGATATCGTCAGTGACGGTGACCCGGACGATGAAGAACGCGCCCTGAAGGGTGAATTGCCATGGATCGACGATCCGGACGATGACAGCAATCGGACCTCATCGGGCATCCACCGAGACTGGGTGCTCACCAAAGAACTCCAGCGCCTATGCCACCAGTGCTTCGGCCCTGGCAGGAATACCCCGGAGGCCCGCCCGACCATGTCGGAATGGCGTGCCGCCTTCGAAGCGGCCGCAGCCAGGGTCATGAACTGCAGCCATTGCGGCAGCGGCTTTTATTTCAACCGGGATTCTGAGTGCAACTTCTGCGACCACGTGCAGGAAGACGCTGAGCATGTGCTGATGCTTCACTACCTCTACACCCCCGTGTCGGAGGAAGAGCAGCAGGCAGGTCTTACGGAGTGGATCAAGACCGGCCATGTTCAGGTTCTGGGGCGGGAACCACTCGAATTGCGCGCATCGCCGGTCGGAACCACGAGTCACGCAGAGAGCGAGCTCGTCTGCACGCTGACGATGAAAAAAGACGATGGCCTTTACATCGAACCTGTCGCCGGCGTAGCCGTGGCACTTCAAAGCCAGAAAAGCCAGGAGAGCAAGATCCTGACAAAGCGCATGCGCCTGAAGGAGACAAGCCGTCGAGGGGATACCTACATGCTGCATCTGAGTGACTCGGCGGACACCCCTCACTATGCCTGGCGATTCAAGTGGTGACCTGCGATGAAACTTGCTGACTTCCCCTTGCTGGAACCTGAAGTCCATATCGTCCGCGCGGAATCCGGCGTGCCCTTGCTGCAATGGGACAGGTATTCCGAGGTTCGGGTCTGGTTTGACGACGACGGCCTGCTCTGGCTCGCTCACGAAAACGATCTCGTCGAGCTCGAAGCCGGGAGCGGCGGCGAACTTTTTACTACCCTTGTTCGGCGGCCAGGCCTCGTCTGGCTGCTCTTGAGACAGACTGGTAGGGATTTTCAGTTGCAGACGATCCTGCCGTCCGACTCGCTGCCCCTGAACGAGGCCGCACAGGTGTCGGTGGACGAGCAAACCATCAACAGCCTGCATCGCCAGGGCGCCCTGACGACTACGGATGCCGGTGCTGCCTTGGGGTGGCTGCGAGACGAGTTCATCGTCGAAGGACCGAGACCCTGGATGGCTATCCTGCGCGACCCCCAGGCGGGGCCGGGTGACTGGAAGTTGCTTGGCCGGCTGTGGCGTCTCGATCTTCAGGCCAACGCTAGCGGCAAAGTACTCATACGCCGTGCCGAACGTTTGACCTCAAGGCGCCTGGAATGGACCATGCTGACCGGGGTCCTTGAGTTCGTCGAAGCCACCGTCGCGAGTCAGTTGCTGAGCGCCACTGCGCAAGCCACCTTTGACCAGTCGGTTAAAAGCTATGGCAGCTACCTTGACCTGTGGCGCAAATACAGCGAACAGGAATGGGAACGCAGCCTGCGCCAGGCCGCATCGGTGGGAGTGCTGGCCTATTCGAAGGCCGAGGAAGCCAGCGACGAGGGCGGAGTATGGCGCTTCCAGGTTGTGCCCGCCGAGCTTCAAAGCTTCATGAATGCCTGGAAGGCCCTGGAATCCGATCTGGATCTGGAGCTGGAGGCCTCTGCCAGACATCCGGACTGGACGACTAATATCGAGGATGCAACGCGTAGCGTCACATCCGCACGCCGTTTCCGGGGACGGCCAGAACCATGCACCAAACCCGGACAGCTATTGATCGAATCCCGTCAGAGGCCGCCCGAGCAAGGTTATCTGTCGCTTTCCCTCGCTGGCGACCGGACCGTGCAGGAGCGCCGCCTGAAAGCGCGTGCGGCGATCGAGAGTGGTCGACGGATGCCGCAGTTGCGTTTTCTGTTGCAAGACCTCCCCCTTCCTTCGCTCCGGGGAGAGACGCACCGGGCCCTCAGCCGCCATGCCCGAGA
>JAKLLP010000435.1 GCA_023150055.1 Gammaproteobacteria bacterium
CGTCTACGGACTCACCAAGGGGCAGTTCTCCGCTTCGGCCGATGTCGGCAGCAAGGCCAAGAAGGGCGAGGTCAATCAGCAGCCGCCGATCGACCCCTGCCAGCTCGCGATTTCGAGCGGTTGCAGCTTCGTGGCGCGTGGCTTCTCCGGCGACAAGGGCCAGCTGGTGCCGCTACTGAAAGCGGGCCTGAGTCATCAGGGCTTCGCGTTCATCGATGTCATCTCACCGTGTGTCACCTTCAACGATCACGAGGGATCCACCAAGAGCTACGATTTCACCCGCAAGCACTTCCACGCCGCCATTTACGCCGACTACGTGCCACCCGCCGAGGAAATCCGTTCGACCCAGGCGGAGGGCTCGGTCCAGGAGGTGACCATGCACGATGGCAGCCGGTTGCTGTTGCACAAGGTGGGGCCGGATTACGACCCGTTGGACCGGAGCCGTGCCTTCGATTACCTCGTGCGCCGGCAGGCGGAGGGCCAGATCGTCACCGGCCTGCTGTACATCGACGAGCACAAGCCCGATATGCATGAGGTGCACGATCTGGCTGCCCAGCCGCTCAATACCATGGCCTATGACAAGCTCAACCCTGGGCAGAAGGCCCTCGACGCGATCCAGTCCCGCTTTCGCTGACCCCCGAATCGGCTGGCCGGCACAGGACGGTTGATCTCATGAAAACCGCAACGACGCTGGCTTTCCTTGCGGTCATGGTGGTCGTCGCGGTTTCGAAATCGGCCGGCGCTGCGACACCGGTCAGTGCGGCGGCCCGCGGGGACGATGCGCGCATGGCCGCGGCCCATGCCGAGGACAGCCCGGTACCGACGCCGGCGGCGACGACCTCCCCGGTCCGCGAGACCACGCTCGAGAGGGTGGAGTATGGCCGGCTCGACGGTCGGCCATTGCTGGGCTACCTGTCGCGCCCCGTTGGCGTGGCGCAGCCCCTGCCAGGCCTCATCGTGATACACGAGTGGTGGGGGCTGAACGACAACGTGCGCGATGAAGCCCGGCGGCTCGCTGCGGAAGGCTACGTGACGCTCGCGGTCGACCTCTACGATGGCGCCGTTGCGACCCGTGTGCCCGAGGCGATGGCGCTCTCGCGGCAGCTGACCGAAAAGCCGGCGCCCGCGGAAGACAACCTGCGCCAGGCATACGCTTACCTCGACCAGGCCGTGAGGGCCCCGCGTATCGGCGTCATCGGCTGGTGCCTCGGCGGGCGCTGGACGTTGCGCGCGGCGCTGCTCCATCCGGAGCAGGTGGATGCGGCCGTGATCTATTACGGCTCCGTGCGCGCGGCCGAGCAGGAGCTCGCGGCGCTGCGGATGCCGATACTCGGGTTGTTCGGCTCGAAGGACCCGGTCGTGCCGCTGGCGATGGTCACGGAATTCCAGGAGACCATGCGCCGGCTCGGCCGGGACCTGGACATCAAGATCTACGAAGGCGCCGGGCATGCCTTCGCGAATCCCTCCGGGACGACCTACGAGGCCGAGGCGGCCGAGGATGCCTGGGCGAGGACGACCGACTTTCTGCGTCGGCATCTGCAGGCGGGACCGGATGCGCGCTAGGAGTCTCGGCGTCGCATTGCCGGGTGAGATGCTGGTCGTCGGTCCCGCCATGAGCGCATCACGCGGGCAGCAGGTTCGCTGAGATGTTCGCGGAGCTGGGCAGGCAGGGTTACAAGCTGGCGCGACGGATCGTCATCGGCGTGATTGGCGGCACCATCGTGCTCGTCGGCGTCGTCATGCTGGTCACCCCCGGTCCCGCGCTGGTGGTGATCCCCATCGGGCTCGCCATCCTGGCGCTGGAGTTCGCCTGGGCCCGTCACTGGTTGAACGAGCTGAAGAAACGGCTCACTCCTGAGCAACTCAACGGTTATCTCAACCGGGCGCGGAACCTCGCCGTCAGGTCCGATTCCGGGCCTGAAAAGTCATAGCCGCCGGGCTTCCTGGGTACGCGCCTGGTGTTCGCGGCCTGGCCGCACCCGGAGAGGTAGCGATGGACCGCCCTTGCGGCGGGAGGTCTCCGAAGTTGCTCCCGCCGTGATTCGCCGATACTCGCTTGGTTCGGAGA
>JAKLLP010000436.1 GCA_023150055.1 Gammaproteobacteria bacterium
CCGCAGTTGTTTCTTCTGATAGACCCGGACGGAGGGCATCACTTCACCTGCCGCAACCGCAGTACGGCGGCGCCTTCGGCATCAGCTTCCATATCGAATACCTTGTACCGGGCGCCGCCGACCTCGACCTCGTCGCCGCGGACGGGTGCCGCCGGCAAGTCTGACAGCCGGACGAACAGCACCGCGTAAACGCCCGGCGAGGCGTCCTCGGCTTCCCGCGCTGGCTGGAACACCGCGCGGACCGTGGCCTGCCCACCGGCCTCGGGAAGGTAGGTGACCTCCCGCCCGAAGACCCGCAGGCAGGCCTCGTCCATCCGGCTAACGGAATCCACGAACGGCATCAGGAAATGAACGCTCCGTTCAGCCGAACCCGGCCCGTCGCATCGCCGTCGGCAGCGGTCCTCACCGCCACGCCGATCAGCTTGTTGCTGGTCGGAGTCTTCGTGATGCGCTTGTTGGTGTTGTCCCAGTAGATCAGCGTGCCCTGGGAGAAGCCGGTGCTGGCGCCGGTCTCGCGGGTCAGGTCGAACACACCCGCCACCTGGAATTCGCCGTCCTCGCCGTTGGCGAAGTCGTTGGCCGCCACGCCGAAAACCGAACCCACAAGCGCCCCGCTGCCCGAGCTCACCGCATACGGCGCGGTGAGCGTGAGAGTCTCGCCCTTCTGTACGTAGTTCTTCATCGTTGTGCCTCCTCGTTAGCTGCCAGCGTTCTTTTGCATTCCGCGCCAGTCGATCGCCTTCGCGCCGAAGTCCAGGCGCGCCTTGATCTCGACACCGTCCACATCGAAGCCCTGGCGCGTCTCGATGTACACACCGTCCTGACCTTCGAGGTAGGCGTATTCGACGGTGTCGATCTGGTCGGCCGAGGCGAACAGGTACCATGCTGTGGCGCTCGAGGCGTCGAGGCGCGGTTCCGCGATCGGCGTCAGCGCCCGGATGTAGTCCGGCACCACGTTGGCCGACTGCGCCGGCGCGAGGTTGGCGGCCACCAACTGAAACGCCGTCAACTGCAGCGCCACCGGCACGGCCAGATAGCGCGGTTGGACATTCAGCACCGTGACCCCATCGAGACCCTTCTGCTTGGCCATGGCCGCCATGCCGGTACCGAGCCCGGCCAGAGCAAGCGCACTGCCGCCGCCCGAGTTCAGGTTGGTGTGAGTGGCGTGGAACAACGCCACGCCGTCGCCCATGTTGGGGTTGCCGGTGATGATGCCCCACACGGTGTCGCTTTCGAGCGTCGCTGCGGCGACGCCGAAGCCCGCCGGGATGCGGGTGAAGGCGCTCAGATCGTCGTTGATGATCACCTGCCGCGTGATCGAGACGATCCGGCCGTAGGTGGCCAGCTTGTACGTCTCCTTCGATTCGGCGATGGAGCCGTGCGTGAACTCGCCTTTCTCATTCACCTTCTGGAGCGACGGCGCTTCGCCCAGCTGAACGGCGTTGATGTTTTTGAAGTCCACCGCCGAGCGCCGGCGCGAGAACGGCAGGAACGTGCGCGGGTAGGCCTCGTAGGCTTGCCGCAGGGTCTTGTTGGCGACATCGGCGAGGATCGAGGGGAAGTCCGAGGTCGACAGCGCGAGCCGGGCGATCTCGTGGCGCGGCAGCCGGCGCGTGCGGGTGCCGGTGGCCTCCAGGCACTCCCTGGCCAAGTCGAGCAGGGTCTGCCCGGCCCAGTCGCGGCCCACGTCGTCCCTCAAGGGGAAGACCGCCGGATCGTAGCGGTGCAAGAGCGCCGCCATGATTCCGGTGCGCCGCGTGTCGGCCTCATCGCGGGTAATGGCTGCGGTGGCGCTGCGGATCGGCGCCGCTTCACTGCGCTTGGCGAGTTCGTCCAGCGCGAGTTTGCGGAAGTCTTCGACCGAGGTGCCCGCCTCGACGTGCTGCGCCACGAGGGTAGCGTCGAGGTTGACGGCGCGGCCGAGTTTCCCGATTTCGTGAATGCGCGTGCGCTCGGCCAGTGCGGCGGCCTGGCGCTCGGCATCCACGTTGATTTCGACACGGGCCTGTTCGCCCGTTTCGGTGATGGCGTCTTCCATCTTTTGCTCCTG
>JAKLLP010000437.1 GCA_023150055.1 Gammaproteobacteria bacterium
GGGCAGTAACGGCGAGAACGACATGTCTCCCTGCGACAGCGCCTCCAGGGTGTGTGCCGCGCCCTCGCTCAGGACTCCAGGGTCGGAGGTGCTGTCGGACTCGGTCGGTTCGCGAAAAATCGTGAGGCCCGCAATCCAGACGGGGCCTGCCTGGGCGCCAAGGAAACACGCCAGGCCACAGAAACTACCATGCACCTCGGCGACACCTCCCTGTGCACCGAACCGCTGAAGAGCGCCGTCAACCGCATCGAAATCCAGCCCGTCGGAGCCGCCCATGTTCCACCCCCGGTCGCTGCTCCCGCCCGTTGCCTTTTTTCATAAGCGGAGAGACGCCGAAACAGGCCGCCAATCCTAACATCGGCCGATCACTGCCGCATTTGACCGTGACATGCCCCGGAACTATATTCCTTCCATGACAAACAATAACGAAAAGTCGTTTGGCGACGAACTCGAACGTCTCGCCAGGCGGCTCGATGACCTCGTCCTGACGTGCAACCAGCTCAAGGAAGAGAACCGGTCGCTGAGGCAGCGCCAGGATGCGCTCACGGCCGAAAGAGCAACGCTGTTGCAGAAAAACGAGCAGGTGCGGGCCCGGGTCGAGGCGATGATTGGCAGGCTCAAGGCAATGGAGCATGGCGCATGAGCGAAAACGCGCGGGTCAGCATCCGGATACTGGAAAAGGAATACCAGGTCGCCTGCCCACCGGAAGAACGGGCAGCCCTGCTCGACTCCGCGGAACTCCTCAATAACAGGATGCGGGAGATCCGCGATGGCGGCCGGGTCGTAGGCCTGGAGCGGATCGCCGTCATGGCCGCCCTCAACATCGCCAATGAGTTGCTGCGGTCTCGCGACAAAGGCGACCACCTCGAATCCAAGGCCAAGGCCAAGGTCCGGGCCATGCGCGAACGTGTCGAGGGCGTCCTGCAGTCCGGGCGACAGCTCGAAATCTGATGTCGTCAAGCCGCTGGTGGCAAACGGCGGCCCTCGTCGCATTTTTTGGCTGATCATGGCCGTATAATCGACGGTGGCGCATCCTGCGGTGTTCGAGTAGGGCTGACTGCTCTCGACCCTTAAATGCACTACTGGGATTCGGGCCTGTCGGCAGCTTTGAGCACGACCGCCACCGGCGGGAAGCCTGCTCTGCCACGGTCTGTCCCACCTTTCGCTCGGGTCTGAGAGCGACGGCTCGATACGGCACATGCGGGAGCGCCATCTTCTTTGAAGGGACACGCCAGCCGGTTCGTGAAAGACCTGCGTCATGCAATGCGCCGCAGGCGCAGACAGCTCAGCCCCGTGGAGATCGCCGCAAGTTCCGCCCGGATCGGCCATCACCTCTGGCATCTCCCGGCCCTGGCCCGCGCTCACCGAATCGCAGGCTATTGCGCGGTAGGTGGGGAAGTCGACTGCGGCGAGTTCCTCGGCCAAGCAGTCACGCGGCGGCGGGACATCTACCTCCCGGTAATCCACGGACGAAAGCTGCTGTTTGCGCCGTACCTGCCCGGCGAGCCCATGACCATCAACCGCTATGGCATCCCGGAACCGGGTGATCCGGCTGGGCCCTGCCTGCGCGGGCGCGATCTCGATGTTGTACTGGCGCCACTGGTCGCTTTCGATAATCACGGCCACCGCATCGGAATGGGTGGCGGTTATTACGATCGTAGCTTCGCATTGCTGGCGCGCCGGGAAGCGTGGCGCAGGCCGCTCCTGGTCGGCCTCGCCTACGAGTTCCAGTGCGTGGAGCATCTGGCGACGAACGCATGGGATGTCTCGTTGCATGCCGTAGTGACGGAAGGCGGCGTCAGAATTTTCTCAACCCCGCACGGGCAAAGATGCCAGGCCGCACATCTCCCGTCAGCATGAAACATGATCGTGGCAATCGTCGGCACGATCATGTCGATCACTTTCGTCCTGCGAGACCGTCGATACCCAATGACGGATTATGAGGACCAGGTCACTGACGATCACTGGTATTTTTAATTTGGATGTATATACTCAACGGCGGTTACCCCGACACGGAGACCATCATGGCTAAGAAGACTGCTTCGAA
>JAKLLP010000438.1 GCA_023150055.1 Gammaproteobacteria bacterium
GTAAAAGGCGCCCTCGCCGGGGTTGTAGGACATCTCGAGCCCTGCCGCTTCCGCCGCTGCCTTTAGTGCCGCTTCTGCCCGGTCCCAGATCGCATCGCTGCCGACCCTTTTTTCCGGACGATCCGAGAACTTGATATGAATATCATCGAAACCGAAGTCCCGATAAATGCTCAGGATCAACTTCGTAACCGCGACGGACTCCTCGGTGATCTGGTCCTCGGTGCAGAAAACATGGGCGTCATCCTGCGTGAACGCCCGCACCCTCATCAGCCCGTGTAATGCCCCCGAGGGTTCGTAGCGGTGGACCTTCCCGAACTCACAGAACCGCAGCGGGAGGTCGCGGTAACTTTTCAGCCCCTGGTTGAAAACCTGGATGTGCCCCGGGCAGTTCATGGGCTTGATGGCATACACGCGCTCGTCCGGCGTCTGCGTCAGGAACATGTTCTCGCCGAACTTCTCGATGTGTCCTGATCGGACCCAGAGTTCACGATCCATGATCTCGGGGGTATTCACCTCGCGATAACCCGCGTGCTCCTGCCGCTCGCGCATGTAGTCGAGCAGCATCTGGAATACCCGCCACCCTTTCGGATGCCAGAAGACCGCGCCTGGCGCCTCTTCCTGGAAATGGAAAAGATCGAGTTCGCGTCCGAGGCGGCGATGATCTCTCTTTTCGGCCTCCTCCAGGCGTTGCAGGTATTGCTTCAGGGATTTTTCATCGGGCCAGGCGGTGCCGTAGATCCGCTGCAGCATCTCGTTGCGGGAATCTCCTCGCCAGTACGCTCCCGCCACTTTCGTCAGCTTGAATGCCTTCAGCTTGCCCGTGGATGGGACATGCGGGCCCCGGCACAGATCGAACCACTCGCCCTGGCTGTAGATACGTATGTCGTCGCCGTCGGGAATCGCGCCGATGATCTCTGCCTTGTAGCGCTCCCCGATGCTGTCGAACAGCCGTATGGCCTCCGATCGTGGCAGAACGCGGCGCGAAACCTGCTGATCCGCCCGGGCCAGTTCCTTCATCTTTGCCTCGATCGCCGCCAGGTCTTCCGGGGTGAACGCCCGCTCGAATGCAAAATCGTAGTAGAAACCGTTTTCGATGACCGGCCCGATGGTCACCTGCGCCGCGGGGAACAGCGCCTTGACCGCCTGTGCCAGCAGGTGCGCAGTGGAGTGACGGATGATCTCCAGCCCGTCCGGCTCCTTGTCGGTGACGATGGCCAGGTCGGCATCGTCGTCGATCCGAAAAGACGTATCGACGAGCTGCCCGTCTACGCGCCCGGCCAACGCCGCCTTGGCCAGGCCCGGGCCGATGGCAGCGGCTACGTCGGCGACGGTGGGCGGCTGCTCGAAAGAGCGGCGGCTGCCGTCAGGCAAGGTTACAACTGGCATCGAGGACTCTCTATCAACAAGGGCCTGGCAGACCGAGAACCCGTGGCCCGCCTGAGGCCGGCCGCGAATTCTAGCAGACCATGATGAGGAGAAGCGGGGCAGGAGGCCTGCGATCCAGGGTCACGACAAATCCGGCAACGCAGCCTGGAAGGCCCCGTCATAGCCGGCCTGCCCGTTACCTGGAGTTGGTAGGCGCGAGTGGAATCGAACCACCGACCCCTTGCATGTCAAGCAAGTGCTCTAACCGCTGAGCTACGCGCCTGCAAAAGTGGCCCGCCGGGAAGGCGGGCTGGCACACCATACCGAAGGAGGCACACAGATCGCAAGACACCGCCTACCCCACCCGATCCACCGCAGCCGGCAATCCGAGACTTTGCTCACGAATAACCCGGATCTCGTCGCGCAGGCGGGCTGCCTCCTCGAACTCCAGGTTACGGGCATGGTCGCGCATCTTCTTCTCCAGCTTGCGCAGCTGCGCCGCCGCTCGTTGCGGATCGGTCGGCCCATACGCCGGAGCGGGCTCCGCGACCCGGCGGCGACCGCGCGCTCTTCCCGCCGGTCTTGCGCCCTCCATGATGTCCCTGATCCCCTTGCGAATCGTACACGGCACGATATCGTGCTCAAGGTTGTACGCCGTCTGCCTGGCCCGCCGGCGCTCGGT
>JAKLLP010000439.1 GCA_023150055.1 Gammaproteobacteria bacterium
CGGCGCCGGCGCCGGACGCGGTCGACCTGACCCGGTCCGCCAGACTCAACGCTTCCACGCATCTCGAGCGCGGGTGGCACGCCATTGCGCGCGGCGACGATGCGGCCGCAACCGACGAGCTGCACAAGGCGCTCGCGCTCGTCCCCGACGACACGCAGGCCGTCGCACTGCACGGCTGGGCAATGATGCTCCAGGAGCAGTATGACGAGGCGCTGCTCCAGTTCCATCGGGTGCTGCAGCGCGACCCGGCGCACGCGATCGCGCGCGTCAATGTCGGGTACCTCTGCCTGAAGAAGGGCATCTACGGCGAGGCCATCGAGCATCTCACCCGCGTGATCGCCGAGTCGGGCGACCGCAAGGCGACGCTGTATGCCCACTTCTACCTGGGGCTGCTCTACTCCGTCCGCGAGATGTACGTCGACGCCGAGGCCTTCCTCGCCCGGGCCGTGACGCTCGGGCCGAACCTCGTCGAGGCCTGGTACGAACTCGGCCGGGCCCGGTGGTTCGGCGGGAACCGGGACGGCGCGCGGCAGGCGTGGCGCGACGGCGCGGCGGCGGGCAAGTTCAGCCCATGGGGCAGGCGATGCGCCGACATGCTGGCCGACGTCGAGCGTGGAGGGGGGCCCTCGCGCTGAGCGTGGCTCTGGCGGCTGCTCCGCTTCCGGCGGCGCAGCTGCCGATGGGGCTCGACCGCATCGACGAGGGGCGCTTCACGATCGCCCATGCGCCGCGTGACCAGACGCTCGCCCGCTCGCTGCTCGCGTCGGCCATCGCGCGAGACTCCTTTCCCTGGCTGCCCCGGCCGCGCGCGCGGGTCCTGATCATCATCGCCCCTGACCGTCGCCGGTTCGAGGAACTGGTGGGACCGCACGCGCCGGAGTATGGCGCGGCCATCGCCGTGCCGTCGGAACAGCGGATCGTGATGCAGGGCAGCCGCGCCGGCTCCGACGCCGGCGACCCGCGCCAGGTGCTGCGCCACGAGCTCGCGCACCTGGCGCTGCACGAGGCGCTGGGCGACCTCCCGCCCCGCTGGTTCGACGAAGGCTACGCTTCGGTGAGCGCCGGCGAGTGGGGGCGAGAGGAGGTCATTGCGACCAACCTGGCCTTGGCCTGGCGCGGCGTGCCGTCCCTTGAGGCCCTGGAGGCATCGTTCCAGGGCGGCGCCGGTCAGGCGTCGGGCGCCTACGCCCTCGCGCACCGGGCCGTCGCCGAGCTCGCGGCGCTCGATCCCGGGCGCGGGCTCACGCTGTTCTTCGAGTACTGGCGGCGGACAGACGGGGATTTCGATGCCGCCGTGCGCAGCGCGTTTGGCCTCACGCAGGGCGACTTCGAGGAGCGCTGGAAGCAGCGGACGCGCCGCCGGTACGGGGCGATTTCGCTCTTTGCGGATCTCACGATCGGCGCCGTGGTCCTCGTGGTGGTCATGGTGCCGTTCTACCTGGTGCGGCAGCGCCGGAACCGCGAGCGCCTGGCCCGGATGGCGGAAGCGGAGCGGGCGGCTGAAGCCCGCGAACGGGCCAGTGCGCTGGAGGCGCTCCTGCGGAGTGTGGGTCCGTCGGAGGACCCACGGAGCCCGCCCTGAGGTTTAACGGAATCGTAACGTGAAGTGTGGCGTTGACTTGACACGTTTTTCCGTGGGGGGCATTATCTTAGCGCATGGCAACCGACCGCATGTCCCAGCGAGTGCGGCCTCTTTTGTTTTGGGGGCTGGCGTTGCTGTCGATTCTGGGAGGCTTCGCGGACCTGGCGCGTGGCGGCATCACGGTCGGTCCGATCTTGCTCGTGCTCGGCTACTGCGTCCTGGTACCGATCGCGATTCTGAAGTAGTCCGGGGCATCCCGGCAGGGCTGGTCGCGCGGCAGGTGTGAGGGTGCACGGAGTCCGGGCGAATAGCTCAGTTGGTCAGAGCGCCTGCCTTACACGCAGGATGTCGGGGGTTCGAGTCCCTCTTCGCCCATTCCCGCACGTAACCACTGGACCCTGATTTTCGGGGTGGTGTAGGCAATGTCAAACCCCTTGGAGGACATGAGAGT